>NZ_JBWKKU010000021.1:0-137393 GCF_056431445.1 Saccharopolyspora sp. NPDC045941 | reverse complement strand
AGAGGGTGCGCCCCCAGACAGCGGGGCGGCTCCCCCTAGCCGCCCAGTTGACCAGCGGAAATCACGCCCTCGGGCCGACCTGCGATGACGGGGGGGTAGCGGTTCGCTCTGACCGCCGCTGACCTGCGGTGAAGTAGGCCAGGCGGGGTCTGACTTGCGTGTAACTCCGGTAACCATGTACGCGAAATCGCCACCCCACGCCGCAGGGCCCACGCCCCTTTCAGGGCAGGCCCGGTGGCGACACCGCGCGGGCCCCGATCAGGCCGTCACTTCCAGTGGGCGTTGAAGAAGTCGAGCTCGCAGCGGGTCGTCTGCTGGAACACGCGCAGGCAGCGGGCCCGCTCGCGCTCGTCCAGGTCGGCGCCGATCCGGTCGAGCTCGCCGCACAACCACCGCACCCAGCCCTGGAAACCGGGGTTGTTGTGCAGCGTGATCCACTCCGCGTGCACGAAGTTCTCCGGCAGCGAGGCCGGCGCGCGCATCGCCCACTCCAGGTAGGTCCACTCCGCGACGGTCAGCACCGTCAGCACCTCGGCGTAGCTGCCGTTCGCGTTGGCGTCGTTCATCACGTCCCGGAACGCCACCGTCGCCTCGTCCAGCACCGGGCGCACCCGGTCCGCCTCGCCGACGCCCAGCGCGTCGAACGAGCGCTGGAAGTAGGTGTTCTCCTCGCTGGTGACCACGGCGATGCTGCCCGCGATCGCCAGCCGCGATGAGTAGCGATCCGCCTTGGCCAGCGCGGAACCCAGCAGCGCCAGGAAGTCGTCGACGAACTGGTAGTCCTGCACCAGGTAGGAGCGCATCGACTCGACCGGCACCAGCCCGTCGAACAGGGCCCCGGTGAACGGGTGCGTGACGACCGCTGTCCAGTCGGGCTCGCTGCGCTGGCGGAGCCAGTCGGTGAATGTCTCGGTCACGAAGTCCTCCTGTGCTCGATCGGGGCTGGTCCGGACGGCCCACGCCGGTTCTTACCACCGGCCCGCGTGCGAGTGCCCTGGCCCCGGTGCGAGACAATCCGCACGTGGTTGCACTCGCCGATTACCCCCAGATCGCGGCCGGCAAGGTTCGCCAGCTGCACGCCGTGGACGACGAACACCTGCTGCTGGTCGCCTCCGACCGCATCTCGGCGTACGACCACGTGCTCGACACCCCGATCCCCGACAAGGGCCGGGTGCTGACCGCGATGAGCGTGTTCTGGTTCGAGCTGCTCGCCGACGTGATGCCGAACCACCTGGTCGCCGCCGACGACCCGCGCATCCCCGGCGAGGTGCGCGGTCGCGCGCTGCTGGTGAAGCGGCTGGAGATGCTGCCGGTGGAGTGCGTGGCGCGCGGCTACCTGACGGGCTCCGGGCTCGCCGACTACCAGCGCACCGGCGCGGTGTGCGGCGTGCAGCTGCCCGACGGGCTCGTCGAGGCGTCCGAGCTGCCGGAACCGATCTTCACCCCGGCGACGAAGGCCGAGATCGGCGAGCACGACGAGAACGTGAGCTTCGATGCGGTCGCCGCGCAGCTGGGCGCGGAGCGCGCCGCGGAGCTGCGCGACCTGACGCTGCTCGTCTACCGCCGGGCGGCGGAGCACGCGCGCGGTCGCGGCGTGATCCTCGCGGACACCAAGTTCGAGTTCGGCCTGGCCGGGGACGGTTCGCTGGTGCTCGGCGACGAGGTGCTCACGCCCGACTCGTCGCGGTACTGGCCGGCGGACGGGTACGAGGCGGGCAAGGTGCAGCCGTCGTTCGACAAGCAGTACGTGCGCAACTGGCTGACCTCGCCGGCGTCCGGCTGGGACCGCGCCTCGGACACCCCGCCGCCCCCGCTGCCGGCCGACGTCCTCGACGCCACGCGCGCCCGCTACGTCGAGGCGTACGAGCGGATCACCGGCCGTTCCTTCGCGGACTGGCTCGCCCCCACGCAGTAACCCCGCACAACTCGGGAGGCGCTGCCTTCCCCCGGTCGGAGTATGCGTCGGCGTGTCGGCGTCGCGCCGGGACCTGGCCTGCCGAAAGTGGCGGCGTGGAGGTTCGCCGGATTTGCGCCGGGGCGACACCTGGCCGTCAGGTCGTGGACACCCGGACCAGGCGGAATGAGGGACCGTGAGCACGCCGCTCGTCGTGTCGTTGTCCGGCCTTGGGCTCCGGGTGCTGGACCAGTGCGCGGAATTCGCCGCGGAACTGGACCGCCGCCAGGTCCCGCTGTCCCTGCTGATCTCGCCGCGCCCGGATCACCTCGAGGCGCGGAACCCGCAGTCCCCGCTGCTGCACTGGGTGGCCGAGCGCCTGGCGCGGCGCGATGCCATCAGCCTGCACGGCTTCGCCCGCCTGTCCCCGGGCCTGCGCGCTCGCCTCGCCCCGGCAGCCCAACTGCCGGCGCACGAAGCCGGGCTGCGGCTGGCGGCCGCGTCGGCGGTGCTCGAACAGGTCGGACTGCGGACGAACAGCTTCATCCCGCCGCGCTGGCTCGCCTCGCCCGGCACGGTCACCGCGCTGCAGCGGCGCGGATTCTCCGTCTGCGCCGACGCGATGGGGGTCCGGGACCTCACGACCGGCCAGGTGCACCGGGCGCGGATCCGGATGCTCGGCCCGGGCGAGCGTGCGGAGCCGTGGTGGTGCCGGGCACTGGTGCTGGGCGTCGAGCGGGCAGCGCGCCGCGGGCGACCGGTCCGGCTCGCGATGGACGCCGCCGAGCTGCGGAAACCGGCCGCGAGGCAGGCGCTCCTGGACGCCGTGGACCTGGCGTTGCACCACGGCGCGCGGCCGGTCACCTATGCCTCGTTCGCCCGCCGCTCCGCGACGCCGGCCCGCGGATGAGAACCCCTTCATTCGACCTTCAGGGTCGCCTCACGGTGGGCGCCCAAGCTGGTTCTCGTCAGGCGAAAGCGGCCAATGGAGGACGAGGACGATGCGGATTCGGAACACGAAGCGGACCTGGCTCGCGGCGGTGGCGGCGGTAGCGCTGGTGGGCCTCGGCGGAACCGGAGCCGCGCTCGCCGCGGACACCGGCACGGTCGAAACCCCGCGGGCGGCGACCCCGGTCGACCAGCCCCCGGCCGCCCAACCGGCCCCGGTCTGCTTCGACGACGACCCGGACGACCGGTTCGACGACGCGGACGACCGGTTCGACGACGACCGCGACGATGTCGACGACCGCTTCGACGACTGCGACGACCAGCTCGACCTGGACGACCGCCTCGACCTGGACGACCGCCTCGACGACCACCTGGACGACCAGCACGACGCCGACGACCAGGACGACCGCGACGACGACTGAACCTGCGGTCCCGCCACGAGGCGCAACACGCCGGGGAGATGCCGGTTTCGCGCGAAACCGCCGCTTTGGTCGCTCCCGCTGCGGGGCCCAGCGAGTCTGCGGATGCCGGTTTCGCGCGAAACCGGCGGTCTCACGCGTGGCCGGTGACGGTTTCGCGCGAAACCGGCGGGCCCGCCTCGGGACGCTTCGGCGTCCGCTGCCGGGTCAGACCGCGGTCTGGGTTCCCTTGGTCAGGACTTCGAGGGCGGTGTCCTTCGGGCCGAGCTGCTCGAACATGCGGTAGTGCATGTTCGGGTTCGCCAGCACCGCTTCGTGGATCGGCACCGCCGCTCGCGGCGCCACCGCGCGCAGGAAGTCGACCGCCTCGGAGAGCTTCAGCCACGGCGCCCCGGTCGGCACGCCGAGCACGTCGATCCGCTGTTCCGGCACGTAGAACGAGTCGCCGGGGTGGTAGAAGGCGCCGTGGTCGACGACGTAGCCGATGTTGTCGATCACCGGGATGTCCGGGTGGATCACCGCGTGCGTGCCGCCGACGACGTTGATCGACGCGCCGCCCAGCTCCAGCGACTCGCCGGGGCGCGCGGTGGTCGCGGCCAGGCCCTTCTCGGCGATCGCGGGCGCCGAGCCCGGGTCGGCCACCAGCCGGGCGTTCGGGTTGGCGGCGAGCAGGGCCGGGAGCCGGTCGAGGTCGAGGTGGTCGAAGTGCTGGTGCGTGATCAGCACGGCGTCGAGGTCGCGGAGGTCTTCGAAGTCGGCGGAGAACGTGCCGGGGTCGATCAGCAGCCGCGCCGAGTCGGTCTCGATCAGCACGCACGCGTGTCCGAAGTGGGTGATCTGCACGGTGTTTCCTCCTAGATGAGCGAGCACCTCCACTCTTCCACGCTCGACCGGCTTCGGAAGGAAGACCGTCGACCCACCTCCCACGCCGACTCCCCACCCCTGGGGACCGCAATTTCAATGGAAATCGGACCTTCGATTTCCATTGAAATTGCGGGAGTTGTCCACAGCCGTCGGAGTGTCGGGGTGCGACACGCCGATGATGCGCAGTTTCAATCGAAACTGCACCGGGATCATCACGTCTGAACCTGCGGTGGGGTGACGGCGGGGGTGGGTGACGGCGGGGGTGGGGTGACGACGTCTGGCACGGTGCCGAGGTCACCGTGTCTGAGCCTTCGGCGAGGTCACCGGGTCCGGTGGGGGAGGGTGGCGAGGAGTTCGGCTTCTTCCTCCGGGGTGAGCCCCGCTCGACGCTCTCGGTCCAGGCCCAGTGAGCGTTCGGTCTCCAGCGCCGCCGACACCGTCTCGGCGAGCGGCCGGATGCGCAGGCCCGCGTCCAGGCTGGGGCGCGCGTTGCGCGCGACGATGCCCTGGTGGCTTTCCGGCAGCCAGAACGGCAGCGACTTCGGGCCTGCCCAGGGCTGCACGCCCGCCTCGGTCAGGTCTTCCGGCGCGACGGCCACGAGTTCGGTGCCCGGCGGCGCGACCAGCTCGGCGATCTGCGCCAGCAGTTCGTTCAGCGGGGTGGTCGGGCTCGTGCCGTCGAAGGTGCCGGTGATGCCCTGTTCCCCGGCGTCCACGATCCACGCCGCCAGGTCGCGCACGTCGGCGTGCTGGGTCGCGTGGTCGGCGTCCGGCACGAGCACGCGACCGCCGCGCGCCATCCGCGCCGGCCAGTAGCCGAACCGGTCCGAGGTGTCGTTCGGCCCGGTGATCAGCCCGGGGCGCAGCACGAAGGCCCGGTCGCCGACCGCGTCGCGCACCGCGTTCTCGCAGGCCACCTTGATCGCGCCGTAGGACTCGGCCGTGCTCACGTCCTCGGAGTCGGTGATCGGCTCCAGCAGTTCGGCGTCGGTGCTCAGGCCGGGCGTCTCGTTGTCGGCGTACACGTTGATGGTGGACACGAACGTCCAGTGCCCGGCCGTCGCGCCGAGGACGTCGAGGGCGTCCTGCACCCACCGGTAGTTCCGCGCCACGTCGACCACGGCGTCGAACCGTTCCCCGGCGAGCGAGCCGATGCCCTGCTCCCGGTCCACCGTCACCAGCTTCGCGCCGTCGGGAATGTTGCCGCCCGTGCCGCGCGCCGCGCAGACGACGTCGTGCCCTCGCCGGAGAGCCTCGGCCGCCACCGCTTGCCCGAGGAAGACCGTTCCGCCCAAAACCAGGATCCGCATATGGGCACCCTGCCCGACCGGCTCGGGCACCACGACGGTTCTCGCTGCGGGTGAACGGGTTTATGCGATCAGCTGAATCCCGAGAGGGGCGCCTCCGGCCGGGGACGCCCCTCTCGGCTGGTCACTTCGTGACGGTGATCTTCCGGCTCGTCACTTCGTGACGGTGATCTTCATGGTCGGGCCCGCGCCGCCGCCCATGCGGGTGTGCACGGTGTACTCGCCGGGCTCGACGTCGGCGATGGTGGCCACCGCCTCGGCGTTGCCGTCGCGGTCGTTCACGACCTGGGCCAGGCCCTCGTCCGCGCCGAACGGGTGTTCCCGGTTGCGCACGAACGCCGCCGACGAGATCCAGTTGACGCCTTCGGCGCCGTGTTCCAGCCGCAGGACCAGCGTGTTGCCCGCCCGGACCTGCGACTTGTCCGCGGTCAGCAGCGCGTTCTCGGCGGGCGCGACGGCCGCCGGGCCGGGGCTCGGCGCTGCCATCGCCGGCACGGTGGTGGTCAGCGCGAGGCCGGCGAGCAGGCCGGCCGCCATCAGCGTCTTGATTGTGCGCATCGGTGTGCGTTCCCCCTAGGTAACCGCAAGCGGGGCCCGGGTTTCGGTGCCCCGGTCGTAATAGACGTCCGATCGGCCAAAGGTTTAGACAACGTGCGAAAAATGTGGCGCAAGACACATCACGGGAAGGGTGTCGTGAGCCACGCCGCACCTCCGGCCCCTGCCTGGCAGGGTGAACTCCCAGCTCAGTTACCCTTTGGCGGTACTGCTGGCCATCCGCCGGGGTCCCGGCGGATCTGCACGGAAACCGGGAGCAGCACCCGTGGCCCGAGTCGTTGTCGACGTCATGCCGAAGCAGGAAATCCTCGATCCGCAGGGACAGGCGGTGGCGAACGCGCTGCCCCGTCTCGGTTTCGACGGCATCACCGAAGTCCGCCAGGGGAAGCGGTTCGAGCTGGAGGTCGCCGACGACGTCGACGACGCCACGCTCGCCAAGATCGCTGAGACGCTGCTGGCCAACCCGGTGATCGAGGACTGGACCGTCCGCCGGGTGGAAGCATGAGCGCGAAGATCGGCGTCATCACCTTCCCCGGCACCCTCGATGACGTGGACGCCGCCCGCGCGGTGCGCCGTGCCGGTGCCGAATCGGTCGCCCTGTGGCACGCCGACCACGACCTCAAGGGCGTGGACGCGGTGGTCGTCCCCGGCGGCTTCTCCTACGGCGACTACCTGCGCTGCGGCGCGATCGCCAAGTTCGCCCCGGTCATGACCGAGGTCGTCGAGGCAGCCCGCAAGGGCATGCCGGTGCTCGGCGTGTGCAACGGCTTCCAGATCCTGTGCGAGTCCGGGCTGCTGCCCGGAGTGCTGACCCGCAACGCGGGCCTGCACTACGTCTGCCGCGACCAGTGGTTGAAGGTGGAGAACAACAGCAGCGCCTGGACCACCCGCTACGACGCGGGCGCCGAGCTGCTGATCCCGATCAAGCACGGCGAGGGCAACTACGTGGCCGACGAGGCCGTCCTCGACGAGCTCGAAGGCGAAGGCCGGGTGCTGTTCCGCTACGCGGGCGAGAACCCGAACGGTTCGCGGCGCGGCATCGCGGGCATCACCGACGCGCGCGGCCGGGTCGCGGGCATGATGCCGCACCCGGAGCACGCGATCGACCCGCTGACCGGCCCCACCGACGACGGCCTCGGCATGTTCCTGTCCGTTCTGGATGCACTGGTGGCAGCGTGACTAGCACCGTGAATGTGGATAGCGTCGACCACGCGAAGTCCACCCCTGACGTCGACCAGCCGTTCCGCGAGCTGGGGCTGAAGGACGACGAGTACGCCCGGATCCGCGAGATCCTGGGGCGCCGGCCCACCGAGGCCGAGCTGGCCATGTACTCGGTGATGTGGAGCGAGCACTGCTCCTACAAGTCGTCGAAGGTGCACCTGAAGTACTTCGGCGAGACCACCACCGACGAGATGCGCGAGAAGATGCTCGCGGGCATCGGCGAGAACGCGGGCGTGGTCGACATCGGCGACGGCTGGGCGGTCACGTTCAAGCTGGAGAGCCACAACCACCCGTCGTACGTCGAGCCCTACCAGGGCGCGGCCACCGGCGTCGGCGGCATCGTCCGCGACATCATGGCGATGGGCGCCCGCCCGGTCGCGGTGGCGGACCCGCTGCGCTTCGGCCCGGCCGACGCGCCGGACACCAAGCGCGTGCTGCCCGGCGTGGTCGCGGGCGTCGGCGGCTACGGCAACTGCCTGGGCCTGCCGAACATCGGCGGCGAGGTCGTCTTCGACGAGTGCTACGCGGGCAACCCGCTGGTCAACGCCATGTGCGTCGGCGTGATGAAGGTCGAGGACCTGCACCTGGCGCACGCCAGCGGCAAGGGCAACAAGATCATCCTGTTCGGCGCGCGCACCGGCCTCGACGGCATCGGCGGCGTGTCGGTGCTCGCGTCGGAGACGTTCGACGGCGACGAGAGCGGCGGCGGCCGCAAGAAGCTGCCCAGCGTCCAGGTCGGCGACCCGTTCGCCGAGAAGGTGCTCATCGAGTGCTGCCTGGAGCTGTACCACGCCGGGCTGGTCGTGGGCATCCAGGACCTCGGCGGCGCGGGCCTGTCCTGCGCCACGTCGGAGCTGGCGTCGGCCGGCGACGGCGGCATGCGGGTCGACCTGGACCAGGTCCCGCTGCGCGCCACCGGGATGACCCCGGCGGAGATCCTCTCCAGCGAGTCGCAGGAGCGGATGTGCGCGGTCGTGGATCCGTCCAATGTGGACGCGTTCATGGAGGTGTGCCGCCGCTGGGACGTCACCGCGAACGTCATCGGTGAGGTCACCGACGGCGAGAACCTGGAGATCTTCTGGCACGGCGAGCTCGTGGTGGACGTGCCGCCGCGGACCGTCGCGCACCAGGGCCCGGTCTACGAGCGGCCGGTCGAGCGGCCCGCCGAGCAGGACCTGATCGTCGCGGACAGCGCGAACACGCTGGCCCGCCCGTCCACATCGGACGAGCTGCGGGACACGATCCTGCGGATGGCGGCGTCGCCGAACCTGTGCTCCCGGGCGTGGGTCACCGACCAGTACGACCGGTACGTGCGCGGCAACACCGTGCTGGCCCAGCCGTCGGACGGCGGCGTGCTGCGCATCGACGAGGAGACCGGGCGCGGCATCGCGGTCGCCACCGACTGCAACGCCCGCTACACCCGGCTCGACCCGTACGCGGGCGCGCAGCTGGCGCTGGCCGAGGCCTACCGCAACGTGGCGACCACCGGTGCCACGCCGGTGGCGGTCACCAACTGCCTGAACTTCGGTTCGCCGGAGGATCCGGCGGTGATGTGGCAGTTCCAGCAGGCGGTGCGCGGCCTGGCCGACGCCTGCCAGGAGCTGGGCATCCCGGTGACCGGCGGCAACGTCAGCTTCTACAACCAGACCGGCGCGAAGCCGATCCTGCCGACGCCGGTGGTCGGCGTGCTGGGCACGATCGACGACGTGACCCGCCGCATCCCCACCGGAATCGGTGGCGAGGAAGGCGAAACGCTGCTGCTGCTCGGCGAGACGCACGAGGAGCTCGGCGGCTCGGAGTGGGCGCGCGTCACCCACGACCACCTCGGCGGCGTGCCGCCGAAGGTCGACCTGGCGCGCGAGAAGCTGCTGGCGGAGATCGTGCTCGCGGGCTCCCGCGACGGCATGATCTCGGCGGCGCACGACCTCTCCGAGGGCGGCCTGGCGCAGGCGCTGGTGGAGACGGCGCTGGTCGGCGAGTGCGGCGCCCGGGTGGTCCTGCCGGAGGGCGTGGACCCGTTCGTCTGGCTGTTCTCCGAGTCGGCGGGCCGGATCCTGGTGGCGGTGCCGCGCACCGAGGAGCTCCGCTTCACGGACATGTGCTCGGCCCGTGGCCTCCCGTGGGCCAAGGTCGGCGTCGCGGACGCGGGCGCGCAGTCGCTCGACATCCAGGACGTGGCGGACATCCCGCTGGCGGAGCTGCGCGAAGCCTGGGAAGGCACCCTCCCCAAGCTGTTCGGCTGATCCAGGGTTGACGCGAACGGCCCGTTCACCTCGTCTATCGAGGCGAACGGGCCGTTCGCGCATCCGCTAGCGGTCGAAGACGCCGCCCTTGACGGCGCCGATGAACCGCTGCCAGCTCGGCACCGGCACGGCTAAGTGCCCACCGTCGCGATCTTTCGTGTCCCGCACCCCAACGGCGTCGACCCCGAGGCCGACCTCGACGCAGTTGTTGTTCGGCCCGCTATAGCTGGACTTTCGCCACCCGACTTCGACGCATTCGGTTTGAGTGCCGGAGTAGCTGGACTTACGCCAGCTGGTGAACTCGAAGGTCATCATTCCTCCAGGTCGGCGGCGTACGCCGTGATCAGCGCAGCCGATTCAGAAGGGCTGAGTGCTAGCTCGCGTAGCGTATCCGTGACCTTGCGAAAGTCACTCGTATCCGCGACCTCGTCGAGGAACTGGCTTGAGCGGCGGTGCTCCAGATGGACGATCGGGTCCGCTTTGGCGAACTCGTAGATGACATGTGAACCGTCCTGGCCGATGTGTCCGCCGAGATCGAAAGGAAGGACTTGAACGACCACGTTCTCGGTTTCGGTCGCCTTCAAAAGCTTCCTGGTCTGGTCGGCCATGATCGCCCTGCCGCCAACGGGCCTGCGTAGCGCGGCTTCGTCAAGCAGTACAAGGAGTTCCACGGGATTAGCTCGGGTGAGAATCTCCTGGCGGCTTATCCGGACTCGTGCCAAGGTTTCGATCTGTTCTGGCGGGATCCCGCCAGATTGAAGAACGGCCAGTGCGTAGTCCCTGGTCTGAAGCAGGCCGGGAATCCTGTTCAGGGCAACCATGCTGATGCGAGTCGCTTCGCGCTCGAACTCGAGGAGCGCGGCGAGTTGGCGCGGGATTCCTGGATCACCGATCTCGGTCCAGTTCGGCTCATCGGCGTCCTTGGCCATCTGGACGAGTTCCTTGCGGCGCTTGCCGGTCACGTTGTAGATGGCGAGTATTGCGCCGAGATCTTCGGCGCTCGGTACCTTGTCGCCGCGCTCGATGCGGCTGATGGTGGAACGCGAGAAGCTCAGCCGCTCTTCGAGTCCACGGACCGTGAGCCCGGCTTCCTTGCGGAGTTCCCGGAGTTCTGCGCCAAGTCCACGCGCTTTCGCGGTGTTCGCCATGTCTTCACTCTAGATGGTCAAGTGATCACTCAATGTGGTCATATGGCTTGTCTCTGGGACAAGGACCACGCCATCTTTGTCCCAGAGACAAGGAGGCGGGGATGTTCGAAAAGGCTGGTGTGGACTGGTTTTGGCGGCCGGTGGGGGTTGGTCGTCATGCGTTCAGCGTGGCTGCGAAGCGGGCGGAGCCGTATGCGTCGGTGACGTCGTTCTGCGGCGTGGAGGTGGCGGCGTGGCAGGTGCAGCGGCTGCCGCGAGAGCTGGAGTGGATCAACGAGGACACCTGCATGGACTGCTGGCGGCGCATCAGCGCCCGGTGGTCGTGAGCGGCTGTGGCCGCCATGGCAGCCATTGCCACTCACGACTGATGACCTGCGGAAACGTCGACTTCAACAGCAAGGGGAAACCAATGTTCTGGCTTCAGGTGAGCACTCTGGTCCTGGTCAACGTGCTGATCGCGAGCATGTTGCTGGTCCGCGCTCCGCGCGCGCAGCACGCCGGCGCGGGCGATGGCGCGTTGAACGTGTGGCAGCTGATCGAAGAGGTCGAGGCCGAGCGACAACGGGAGGCGGAGTCCACCGGGCGGCACTGCCTGAACACCGAAACCCTTGCGCGCCTGCGCATCTGACCGAGACCAGGTCCGGCGAACTCCCTCCCCTCGCCGGACCGCATGGTGGCCGGGCGCTCCGCCCCCGACCCGGCGCCCGGCCACCCCTTCTCGCGCTACGCGCTCGCGACCTGCCAGTCGTCGGGGAGGACGACATCGCGGTCCGGGCTGGTCGTGATGCCGGTGTGCTGGACCTCGGCGTGGAACGTCGCGCCGCTCAGGTCGGCGTCATGCTCGAAGTGGACCGCGCGGAAATCGGCCGGGCCGTGTAATTCCGCCTGCGTCATCAACACCGAGCCGGCGAACCGGCTGTCGGCGAACCTCGTCTGGCCGTGGAAGCGGGTCCGCCGGAAGCTCGACCGGCCGTTGAACTCGACCCCGGGGAACCAGGCGCGCTGGTGGAAAACCGCGTCGTCGCAGCGGAACCGCCCGTACAGCCGCCCGGCGCCGACCGCCGTGCCGGTGAACCACACGTCGCCGTGGAACTCGCAGCGGCTGAAGTTGTTGTCGCTGAACAACTTCCCGTACCGCAGGAGCAACGACCCGACCTTCCGGTCGGACAGGTCGAAGTACTCCAGCGAGGCGTTGGTGAGGTCGAGGTCGTAGGCCGGGGCGGCCTCGTCACCGGCGGCCGGGAGCAGGTCGGCGATGAGCCGCTGCGCGGTCAGCCGCACCTGCAGCTTCCGCTCGGCCCCGTCCTTCGCCTCCCGGGACCACTGCACCGGCCCGTCGCCGTAGGTGTTCAAAGGGGTTCCGGCGGACGCCGGGGCGTTATCGCTGTGGCGGTGGTGCCAGAACGGTCGCCGCAGGTAGGAGCAGAGCACGTCGAGGACGGTTTGGGTGTAGTCGGGATTGCTGCGGGCGAGCCCGGCGAGGGCGTGCAGCGCGCCGACCCGGACCTGATCGGCCTCGTGCCCGAGGAGTTCCACGGCGCGGGCGAAGCGCTCGTCGGCGACCCGGTCGCGGTCGAGGTCGGCCCGGCGGTTCTCCAACTCGTGGCGCTGCCGCTCGGTCTTCTGCCGCTCCTCCTCGACGCGCCTGCGCCGGTCGTTGAGCCAGAGCGCGTAGAGCGCGACGACCGAACCGGCGGCCAGCCCGCCGGTTCGCAGGGCATCCGCGCCGGTGGTCCGGGGATCGAAGACCAGCAAGGCGATGCTGACGCCGACGAGGACCACGACGGCGATGGCGATGGTCGCGATCAACCCGATCTTGCGTTCACCCATGCGAGGGATTCTGCCCGGTGAGATCGACTGCGTGATCGGTTCCCGGAACCTGCCAGGCACCCGGCAGCCGCGACCACCCGGCGATCTCGATGTCGTCGAGCTGCGCCGTCGGGGCGGGCTCGGCGAAGTGCAGGTCGGCTCTGCCGAGGAAGCGTGCGCGGCGGAGGTCCAGCGGTGCGGTGCACACCGCGCCGTCGAAGTACACGCCTTCCCGGCACACGACTCCCTTGAGGTCCACGGCACCTTCGAACTCGGCGCGCTCGAAACCGACCGGCCCGTGCGTGACGATCCCGCGCAGCTCCAGCCGCTGCCGGAACCGGGTCTCCTCCGCCCTGATCCGCCCCACGAAGACGCTGTCGCGGAGGTGCACCGAGCCGTGGAAGACGGCGCGGTTGAGGTTCGTGGTGTACCGGAACCGGCATCGGTAGGCGGCGATGCGGCCCACGACCCGGTCGGACAGGTCGAACCGCTCCAGCCAAGCCCTGGTCAGGTCGAGCTCGTAGATCGCCGGATCCGGGTCGGCGGTGCTGGGCAACAGGTCCTGGATCAGGCGCTGCGCCGTCTGCCGGACGTACCGTTCGCCCTCCAGCTCGGGGCTGACCTCCGGCCAATCGACAGGATCCGCCGGCAACTCCGAGGGCGGTGTCCACTTCGGATGCTCGAACGGGCGCCGCAGGTAGGAGCAGAGCACGTCGAGGACGGTCTGGGTGTAGTCGGGATTGCTGCGGGCGAGCCCGGCGAGGGCGTGCATGGCGCCGACCCGCACTTGGTCGGCGTCGTTGCCGAGCAGCTCGACCGACCGCGCGAAGCGCTCATCGGCGGCGCGGTCCCGATCCTGGTCGGTCCGCCGGTCTTCCAGGGCCTGCCGCTGCTGTTCGAGCGCGTACCGCTGCCGATCCAGCTCCTGCCGCTGGCTGTCGAGCTCCTGCCGCTTCTCCTCGACGCGTCGCCGCCGGTCGTTGAGCCACAGGGCGTAGAGCGCGACCACCGATCCGGCCGCCAGCCCGCCGGTTCGCAGGGCATCGGCGCCGGTGGTCCGCGGATCGAAGATGAGCAATGCGACGCTGGCGCCGGCGAACACCACGACGGCGACGGCGATGGTCGCGACCAACCCGATCTTGCGCTCACCCATGCGAGGGATTCTGCCCTGCGCGGAGCGCAGCACTCGGCGCATGCGCGGATTCGGTGCCTCGCCTCACCTCGGAACCGCCACCCACCCCCGAACCGCACGACGCGGTGCCGGGCTCGCCGGCACCGCGCGGGTTCTGGCGTCAGCCGTTGGCCAGCGCTTGGAGGCGGTCGTAAGCGCCGTTGAACGTGTTCTTGTCCAGTGGCGACGACGTGTACTGCCAGATCGTCCAGATGCCCCAGTTGTAGGGGAGCTGGCCGACGGTGCTCGCGTAGCGGGCGACCCACAGCGGGTTCGTCGAGCTGAAGTCGCCGTCCACGCACTGGTTCCACCAGCTCGTGCTGGTGTAGATGACGGGCCAGCGCCCGGTCCGGGAGTGGTAGGTGTCGCTGAAGTCCTTGATCCAGGCCGTCATCCCGCTCTTGGTCTTGCCGTAGCAGGTGGAGCCGTACGGGTTGTACTCCATGTCCAGCGCACCCGGCAGCGTCTTGCCGTCCTTGGACCAGCCGCCGCCGTTGTCCACGAAGTAGTTGGCCTGCGCGGCGCCGCTGGAGCGGTCCGGCAGCGCGAAGTGGTACGAGCCGCGGATCATGCCCACGTTGTAGGAGCCGTTGTACTGCTGGGCGAAGTACGGGTTCTTGTAGCCGGTGCCCTCGGTCGCCTTCACGTAGGCGAACCGCATGCCCTGGCCCCACCAGGAGTTCCAGTCCACGTTGCCCTGGTGGCCGCTGACGTCCATGCCGGCAACCGTGGCCAGCGGATCGACGACGGGGGTGAGCAGCGGATCATCGCCGCCGCCCTCGTGCTTGCGGATCTGCGAGCCCATCGGGGTGTCGGTCTCGGTTCCGCTCGGTGGTTCGCCGGTCACCTGCGTGCTCATCGCGCTTTCCCTTCCCGGAAGGGGTGTGCTGGCTTGCGCTGGCGAGCACAGGAGCAGAACGCCTGCGCAGGCAACCGATACTAAGGAGACCAGTGGTAATCGGCGACCACGTCCACTCGGAAGGTTCATCGATGCCTCTCGGGGGTGTAGTTGCGGTGCGTCGTCGGGGGACCACGCGTCCTGCCCCGAAAGTGTGGCGAATGGTTTTCCAAAGATGTAGATCTTGTGTTAGTTTTTAACCAGAATGGCTCAATCCGGACACCGCAAGTGAACCGAGTGGTCTCCAGGGTGGAGTTCCGGGCCGCGCACAACCTCTCGGCGGGGCTGTGCGTCGAAAACATCAGATCTATCACGGCAGCCGCGCTCTGGCGATCGACTGGTTGCGGACGGTAGTCGCCCGCCGGGTGAGGCCCCCTGTATGGCCTGCTCGAATGAGGTGAGCGCCTACCCCGGGTGCCGTACCTGATGTTCGACCGCTGGACCGGTCCGGTCGTATGCTCCGAACGAACGGCCCAGGCGAGTAGGACGAGTGGAGGGCGCCCCAGGCATGACTGGCTGGACAGCGCCGGTGCCCAGCGCTCACGAGGTGGTCGCCGAGGTGAACCGAGCCGATCGACGACGCTTTGCCGCCTTTTGGGCGCAGGCCATGATGGGCACCAGTTACGTACCGATGACCAGCGCGGAGGTGGAAGGCCGCTTGTACGGCTACACCGACCGGCTGGTCGACGCGCTGCTCGGCGAGCCGTTCGACCCGTCCCCCGCGCGGTCGGTCGGCGTCGACCTGGTCGCCGTGCACTTCACCAGCGCGGAGTCGTTAGGCCGCACGATCGACCTCATCGGCGACGAGATCCTCGACGTCCTGCACCTGGACGACGGTCCGATCTGGCGCGAACGCGTCGCCGCTCTGCAGGGCGCGCTGTGCGCCGGCTTCGTGCAGGCCGCGCGCAAGCGGACGCTGGACGAGCAGGAGGCCATCAGGCAGGCCGTGCTGGACGCGCGCGATGCCGTCGAACAGGCCCTGCGCACCAGCGAAGCCAGGTTCCGCGCGATCTTCGCCGAGGCCGCGATCGGCATCGGGATCGGCGACATGACCGGCCGGATCCTCGAGGTGAACGACTCGCTGGTGCGGATCATGGGCCGGCCCGGCGAGGAACTCCGCCGGATGTTGGTGCAGGACATGATGCACCCGGACGATCCCGACAGCACCTGGCGGCTGTACGAGGAACTGGTCCGCGGCGAACGCGACCAGTTCCGGGTGGAGAAGCGGTTCGTCCGCCCCGACGGCGGCACCGTGTGGACCGAGCTGATCGTCTCCCTGGTCCGCGGCGAGGACGGCCTCCCGCTGTACCAGGTCGCGCTGATCGAGGACGTCACCGACCGCCGGATGCTGCAGGAACGCCTGCGTCACCAGGCGATGCACGATCCGCTGACCGGGCTGCCCAACCGGGCGTTGTTCCTGGAGCGGCTCACCACGATCCTCGAACAGCACGAACCCGACGAACGGGTGGCGCTGTGCTACATGGACCTCGACGGGTTCAAGGTCATCAACGACAGCCTCGGCCACCACGTCGGCGACGACCTGCTGCGGGCGGTCGCCGACCGGCTCGCCACCGCGGTGCACGGCGACGACCGGCTCGTCGCGCGGATGGGCGGCGACGAGTTCGTGATCGTGATCCAGAACTCGTTCGGCACCGACCAGGCCGTCGAGGTCGCCGACACCGTGCTCGACGCGCTGGTCCGGCCGATCCGCATCGGCGGCCACGAGCTGTCCGTGTCGGCCAGCATCGGCATCGTCGAGCGGCCGGTGTCCGGGCAGACCGCGGCCGAGCTGATGCGCGACGCCGACGTGACGCTGTACTGGGCGAAGTCCGAGGGCAAGGGCCGGTGGGCGCTGTTCGACCCGGACCGCAACGCCACCGAGGTCGCGCAGTTCCACCTGTCGGCGAAGATGCCCGCCGCGCTGGAGCGCGACGAGTTCTACGTGGACTACCAGCCGCTGATCGGGCTGCGGGACTTCAACGTCGTCGGCGTCGAGGCGCTGGTCCGCTGGGCGCACCCGGAGCTGGGGCGGCTGGGACCGGACCGGTTCATCGGGCTGGCCGAGGAGACCGGGCTGATCGTGCCGCTGGGGCGCTGGGTGCTGCGGCAGGCCTGCCGGCAGGCGAAGCAGTGGCAGGACGAATTCGGGTCGGCGGCGCCGTTCGTCAGCGTCAACCTGGCGGTCCGGCAGTCGCGGGACCCGAACCTGGTGTCCGACGTGGCGGAGATCCTGGCCGAGACCGGTCTGGCGCCGTCGCGGCTGCAGCTGGAGCTCACC
This sequence comes from Saccharopolyspora sp. NPDC045941, assembly GCF_056431445.1. Taxonomy (NCBI): domain Bacteria; kingdom Bacillati; phylum Actinomycetota; class Actinomycetes; order Pseudonocardiales; family Pseudonocardiaceae; genus Saccharopolyspora; species Saccharopolyspora sp. NPDC045941. The sequence continues at coordinate 120,638 of NZ_JBWKKU010000021.1, read as the reverse complement.
GAGAGCGCGATCATGGGCACCGCCGACGAGCCGCTGGACGCGCTGCGCGCGCTGTCCCGGATGGGCGTGCGGATCGCCATCGACGACTTCGGCACCGGGTACTCGAACCTGGCCTACCTGCGCCACCTCCCGGTGCACGAGCTGAAGATCGCGGGCTCGTTCATGGAGGGCCTGCGGGACGCGGAGCGGGCCGACCCGGTCGATGCGCGCATCGTCGGAACGCTGGTGGACCTGGCGCACGCGCTCGGGCTGACGGTCACGGCCGAAGGTGTGGAGACCCAGGCCCAAGCCCGCCGGATGGCGGACATCGGCTGCGAAACGGGCCAGGGCTACCTCTTCGCCCGCCCGGGATCCCCAGCGGAGATAACGACGTTCATCACCGACCACCTCGGCTGACACCCACCCGGCCCCTGCCTCCCCGGGTTCTGCCGCAATTTCAATGGAAATCGAAGGTCCGATTTCCATTGAAATTGGGGAAGTTGTCCACAACCACCGGCGTGTCGTGCTGTGACACGCCGACGGTACTCAGTTTCCATTGAAACTGGGAGCCAGTTTCAATGGAGCGTTTTCATCCTGGTCGGCCCGCAGCCGCGGGTCGCGAAGCTGTGCGTCGATGGGGTGTCGCATGCGCCGCAGGCGCATAGCCCACCTACGACACTGGCACCGCCGCGGGTTCTGAGGTTCCGCTACCCGCACCGCCACGCAGAACGAGGTTGGGAAAACCTCACGGAAACCAGGTGTGCAGTTTCCATTGAAACTGCACGAGGTGCGGGGCTCAGGTGGTCGTGGCGGGGCCGTTGCGGCGGCTCTTGCGGTCCCGGGTGATGCCGCCGAAGAGGATCGCCGCCGAGTTCACCAGCGCCAGGTGGCTGAACGCCTGCGGGAAGTTGCCGGTGAACCGGCCGTTCGCGCCGTCGTACTCCTCCGCGTACAGGCCCAAGTCGTTGGTCAGGCCCACCAACTCGGCGAACATCCGCTCGGCCTCCGCGCGCCGCCCGCCGTAGGCCAGCGCGTCGACCAGCCAGAACGAGCAGGCCAGGAACGCGCCCTCCCGCCCGGTCAACCCGTCGACCTCGCTGCGCCGATCACCGGTGCTGTACCGGTCGACCAGCACCCCGTCGTGCTGCAGCTCGCGCTGCACCGCCTCGACGGTGCGCACCACCCGCTCGTCGTCGCCGGGCAGGAACCCGACCGACGGCATCAGCAGCGTGGCCGCGTCCAGCGCCGTCCCGCCGTAGTACTGGGTGAACGCGCCGACCTCCGGGTTCCAGCCCCGATCCAGGACCTCCGCGCGCACCGTGTCGCGGATCGTCCGCCACCGCTGCACCGGCCCCGGCAGCCCGTCCTCCTCCACGGCGCGGACGGCCCGGTCGAACGCCACCCAGACCATCACCCGCGAATGCGTGAAGTGCCGCTCCGGGCCGCGCACCTCCCACAGCCCGCGATCCGGCTGCTGCCAGATCTTCTCCAGGTGCCGCAGCATGCCGCGCTGCAACGCCCAGGTCTCCTCGCTCTCCGGCAGCCCGCGCTCGCGGGCCAGGTGCAGCATGTCCAGCACCTCGCCGTAGACGTCGAGCTGGGTCTGCCGGAAGGCGGCGTTGCCGATCCGCACCGGCCCGGTGCCGCGGTAGCCGGGCAGCCAGTCGGCCTCCCACTCCACCATGTGCCGCTCGCCGTTGACGCCGTACATGATCTGCAGGTCCGCGGGATCGCCGGCGACCGCGCGCACCAGCCAGTCGCGCCACGCCGCGGCCTCCTCGGAGCAGCCGAAGTTCTCCAGCGCCAGCAGGACGAAGGTGGCGTCGCGCAGCCAGCAGTAGCGGTAGTCCCAGTTCCGGTTGCCCGGCAGGGCTTCCGGCAGCGAGCTGGTCGGCGCGGCGATGACACCGCCGGTCGGCGCGTAGGTCAGCGCCTTGAGGGTGGCCAGCGATCGGTACACGGCGGCCGAGTGCGGCCCGTCGTAGCTGATCTTCCCGGTCCACTCCCGCCAGAAGTCCTCGCTGTCCTGGACTTCCTGCTCCGGATCCATCGGCGCGGGCAGGTCCCGCGCGTCCGGCGACCACTGCATCACCCAGGACAGCCGCTGCCCGGCGCGCACCGTGAGCACCAGCTCGTGCGCCCGCTCGTGATGCGCGCGCTGCGGCAGGACGTCGCCGCGCAGCACCGCGGTGTGCGGGCCGGCGACGGCGAGGATGTATTCGTCCAGCACCGGCTCGGTTTCACGCACCCGGCGCACCCAGGGCACCGCGTCGCCGTAGGCGAAGCGGACCACCCAGCGGAGCTTGACGTCCACCTCGCCGTCGATGCCTTCGACGATCCGCACCAGGCAGGGCTGGTCGTGCTGGTTCTTCTCGTGCGGCGGCATGCTGTCGATCAACCGGATCGCCCCGCCGTCGGTGCGGAATTCCGTCTCCAGCACCAGGGAGTTGTCCCGGTACCGGCGGCGAACCTCGTGCACCGGCGCGGTCGGGGCGATCTGCCAGTGGCCGTCCCGCCCGTCGCCGAGCAGGCGCGCGAAGCACGACGGCGCGTCGAAGCGGGGCAGGCAGAGCCAATCGATCGAACCGTCCTTGCCGACCAGCGCGGCCGTGCGGAGGTCGGACAGCAGGGCGTAGTCCTCGATGAGCCCTGGTCCTTGATCGCCCGTCACACTGCCGAGGCTAGGCACCTCGCCCGGCTCCGGCCACCGCTCTCAGCCGCGCTTCTCGGCGGCCTCGGTCAGGACGCGGTTCGGGATCACGGCCTGGATCGCGTCGTGCATGTTCAGGCCCAGGTCGAGGCCGCCGAGCAGATCCGGCAGCACGGACCCGGGCACCCGGCGGAATCCCGGCCAGTCCGCGGGAACCCGGGCGGCCGAGGTGCAGGCCGGCACCAGCTGACTGCCGTCGGACAGCTCCGCGGTGTAGAGCATCGGGTCGTCCGCGCTCGGCGCGTAGAGCAGCACCTCGCCGTCGAGCACCGCCGCGGGCAGCTCGGACTCCGGCAGCTGGCCGGCGGCGATCCGCACCAGCACGTGCTCCAGCTCGTTGGCCGGTTCCAGCTGGTTCGTCGTCATCTCGGACGGCTGGTACTTGTCGTTGAACTGGAAGTCCTCGTCGATCTCGCCGTCGGCGTCGATGCGGTAGGCGCCCACGATGCCCTCCGGCGGCACCTCCTCGCCTTCGGCGGCGTAGCCGGGATCGGCGATGTACAGCCAGCTGTTGGGGTTCTGCTTGGCGTGCTCCCGCATTTCGGCGCTGATAGGCGGGGCGGAACGGTCGGCGGGCTGGGACATCGGGAGCTCCGTAGGTCTGTTCGGGTCCCGGCGGGAGTGCCGGGGCTCGCCTCCGAGGGTGCCAGCCCCGGCTCAGTACTCGGTGGACGGTCGGAGATGCAGCCGTTCCGAGGTGCCGCCGCGACCGTTCCGGGCGCAGACTGACCGGGGAGGGCGAGGGGGAGGAGGCGGCGATGATCGGCCAGCGGGAAGCGTTGCGGATGTTCGGGTGCGAGGTCTTCGATCCGGAGGGCCAGCGGATCGGCATCGTCGGCCAGTTGTTCATCGACGACGACACCGAGCAGCCCGCTTGGATAACCGTCCAAACTGGACTTTTCGGGACGAACGAGAGCTTCGCGCCGCTGGAGGGCGCGGCCTTCGACGGCGACACGCTCACCATCGCGGTCGACAAGGACGCGGTCCGGCGCGCGCCCCGGGTCAGCCTGCTGCAGGGCGATCTCCCGCTGGAGCAGGAGCGCGCGCTGTACCTCTACTACGGCATGACCTACGGCGTCGCCCCCGACGGCGCCGAGTCGATCGATGAGGTCTCCGAGGTCGAACCCGAGTACGTCGAGGCCGTTCGCCTCCGCTTGCGACGCTGGGTAGCCGCTACGTAAAACGCACAAATCAGGCTTGGGAGAACAAATCGCCGCACCCGCCGGAAATCCCGGCGGGTGCGGTTTTGCCTGCTCATTCCCGGTAGTCCTCCCAGAGCTGGGAATTCGTTCACCCCGTCGCCCGATTGTGTGGCGACAAATCGCCAACATCACCCGGACGAGTGTTTTCCCTGGTTACGTTCCGCCGTGAACCGCCTTTCGCTCGGCCCCACCCGAGCGAATGAACGTAGGAGGGGACACATGAGGAAGCTGCTTTACGGCACCGGGGCAGGGGTTGCCGCGGCGGCGCTCGTGTTCGCCGGTGCACCGGCAGGCGCGCAGCCGCAGATCGAGTTGGCGCCTCTGGCGCTGCACCCGCAGGCACAGGTGCAGGGCGCGGAGTCGGACGTCTACATCGTCAACCTCAAGGACGGCATCGCGGCGCAGGGCGTCGCCGAAGAGCTCGGCGTTCAGCCGCGCGTCGTCTACAACACCGCGATCAACGGGTTCTCGGCGAAGCTGAGCCCCGAGGCGCTCGAGGCCGTCCGCGCCAGCGGCAAGGTCGAGAACATCTCGCAGAGCTACCGCATCCAGGTCGAGCCGGCGAAGAAGGAAGCCGTCGGCTCATGGGGCCTGGACCGGCTCGACCAGCCGGCGCTCCCGCTGGACGACAGCTACGCCCCCCAGGGCACCGGTGAGGGCGTCACCGCCTACATCATCGACACCGGCATCGACCCGTCGCACCCCGACTTCGGCGGGCGCGCCGAGATCGGCTTCGACGCCACCGGCGGCGACGGCTCCGACAAGCACGGCCACGGCACCCACGTCGCCGGCACCATCGGCAGCGACACCTACGGCGTCGCCAAGGGCACCAAGCTCGTCGGTGTCCGGGTGCTCGACGACCAGGGCAGCGGCACCACCGAGCAGGTCGTGTCCGGCATCGACTGGGTCGCGCAGAACCACTCCGGCCCGTCGGTGGCGAACATGTCGCTGGGCGGCCCGAAGGACCCGGCGCTGGACGAGGCCGCGACCAACCTGGTCAACAGCGGTGTGTTCCTCGCGGTGGCGGCCGGTAATGAAAGTCAGGACGCCGAGAACGTGTCCCCGGCCAGCGCGGAGGGTGTCTTCACCACCGCGGCCTCGGACAACGCCGACGGCTCCGCCTCGTTCACCAACTTCGGCGCCAGCGTCGAGGGCTACGCCCCCGGCGTGGACATCGTGTCGACCGTGCCCGGTGGTGGCACCGAGACGATGAGCGGCACCTCGATGGCCAGCCCGCACGTGGCCGGCGTCGGCGCGCTGTTCCTGCAGGCCAACCCGGACGCGAAGCCCGCGGACGTCATCGCCGGGCTGCAGGGCCAGGCCTCGAAGGGCGTGATCCAGAGCGCCCCGGACGGCACCATCACCGACCTGCTGCAGATCGGCGACCTCTGATCCGGTAGCAGTGCGACACGCGGGCCCTTCCTGGATCGCCAGGAAGGGCCCGTCCGCGCTTGACGTCGAGCCGCACAAGGGCTTTCCAGCCGAGTGGCCGCCTGGCGTCGATTGCTCCATACGGGGGATCTTGGGATGCGGCCAAAAGGGGTCAATCAAAGGTCGATCCGCTGCATCCGGCGAAAGTCGGTTCCTGCGGTCGTTCCCGGTGGATACGTTGCCAACACGGGGGTGTTTCAGTGTCCGTCGCGGTGCCGATGCCTAATCGGTGCTGCTGGGGGCACATCGAGGAGGGGTGTGCCGTGTTACCCGGATACACCGAGGAGCTGACGCAGTCGCCGACTGCGGTGGACGAGCCGGCCAGGGACACCGCCACGACCGAGCCGCTGACCGAGCGGGCCGTGCGGGCGCAGGTCGCGTCGGTGACGCGCGCCGCCCGGGCCCAGTCGGGCAACGGCGGCGTGTTGCAGGTCGTGCACGGGGCCAAGCGGGTCGGCTGGGCCGCGTACGAGCTGCAGCGCAACGCGACGCAGCTGGTCCAGGGCGTGGCGAAGCCGCCGTACGTGACGACGGGTCCACTGGACTCGCTGGAATCGCGCAAGCTCGCCGAGGGCGTCCAGTACCAAGTGCTCTACGACCGGTCCGCGCTGGCGCGCCCGCCGCAGCTGGACATCACCACCAAGCTGGTCGCGATGGGCGAGCAGGCGCGGGTGATCCACGTGGCGCCGACCAAGCTGATCATGGTGGACAACGAGATCGCGCTGCTGCCGCTGACGGTGAGCGAGACCTCGGTGGAGAGCGCCGTGGTGGTGCGCAGCTCGGCGATGCTGGCGGCGATCGCCAGGATCTTCGAAGACCTGTGGCGCTTCGCGGCGCCGTTCACCGCGGACCAGGACCTGTCGGGGCACGAGCTGCAGCCGACGGAGGAGGAGCGGTGGATCCTGTCGCTGCTCGCCTCCGGTGCCACGGACGACACGATCGGCAGGCTGATGGGCTTCAGCGCGCGCACGGCGCATCGCCGGGTGCGGGAGCTGATCTCGAGGCTGGGCGTGGAAACCCGCTTCCAGGCGGGCATGCAGGCGGTCAAACTCGGCTGGCTCTGACCCCCTGGTGATCCGCAGTTTCAATTGAAACTGCGGATCATCGGCGTGTCGCACCCCGACACGCCGACGCCTGTGGACAACTTCCGCAATTTCAATGGAAATCGGACCTTCGATTTCCATTGAAATTGCGTGTCCCCGGTCCCCGAGGAGGCCCGTGCCCGGTGCCGGGAGGACGGTGCCGGGAGGCCGGGGTCGGGAGGCCGGGGTCCGGGGTCGGGTGCCTGGAGTCCAGGGTCTGGAGTCGGGTGCCTGGTGCCTGGTGCCTGGTGTCGGAGCCCGGAGCCCGGGTCTGGGTCCGGGGCCGGAGTCGGGGCCGGGGCCCGGAGTCGGGGGTTTGGGTGTCGGGTGCGTTCGTAGGCTTTGGGCATGCCCAGTCGCCGTGCCGTTGATCCCGGGGAGATGCGCGATGCCGTGCTGGCCGTTCGGTCTTGGCTGGACGGCGAGGCGGCGCAGCCGGCGCGCGCCGAGCTCGCCGCCGCCGTGCGGTTGAGCCTGCGGACGTTGGAGCAGGTCGCGCCCGGCAACAGCGTCGAGGTCCGGGTGCCGCCGTTCGCGGCCGTGCAGTGCGTCACCGGCCCGCGGCACACCCGTGGCACGCCGCCCAACGTCGTCGAGACCGACCCGCGCACCTGGCTGCTGCTGGCGACCGGGCGGCTCGACTGGGCCGCCGCCCTGGAGCGCGGGGCGCTCACCGCCTCCGGCTCCCGCTCCGACGTTTCGCAGTGGCTTCCGCTGGTCCGGATCGACGAGCCGTGACCGAACCTGCACGTCGCGTCGACCGCCGGTCCGAGGATGAGATGGCGAACACGCATCGGGGCGGAGTTGGGCCGGTTGCCACCTGTTTACACTGAGGTGTAACTCCGGCTTCGTCCTTCAGGGAGTTCTCGGTGGTCACCGACCGGCCCGAACCGGCAAACGCAAGTACCCCAACGGACCTCTCCAGCCTCGAGCGCGACATCCCCCGCGAGGAATGCGGCGTCTTCGGCGTCTGGGCACCCGGCGAAGAAGTCGCCAAGCTCAGCTTCTACGGGATCTTCGCCCTCCAGCACCGCGGGCAGGAGGCCGCCGGCATCGCCGTCGGCGACGGCTCGCAGGTGCTCGTCTACAAGGATCTCGGCCTGGTCAGCCAGGTCTTCACCGAACAGACCCTGGCGTCGCTGCGCGGCCACGTCGCCGTCGGGCACGCCCGGTACTCGACGACCGGCGGCGGCAGCTGGGAGAACGCCCAGCCGACCTTCCGCACCACGGCCACCGGCAACGGCCTGGCCCTGGGTCACAACGGGAACCTGGTCAACACCGCCGAGCTGCTGGACCGGGTCGTCGCCGAGGGCGTCGACACCACGGCCAACACGTCGTCGCCGGCCAACGGCTGCGAGCGGGCCACCAGCGACTCCGACCTGGTGACCGGCCTGCTGGCCGCGCTCGCCGTGGACAAGGGTCTCGAACAGGCCGCGATGGAGCTGTTCCCGACGGTCCGCGGCGCGTTCTCGATGGTGTTCTGCGACGAGCAGACGCTCTACGCGGTGCGCGACCCGCAGGGCGTCCGCCCGCTGGTGCTCGGCCGGCTGGAACGCGGCTGGGTGGTGGCCAGCGAGACGGCCGCGCTGGACATCGTCGGCGCGTCGTTCGTCCGCGAGGTCGAGCCCGGCGAGCTGCTCGCCATCGACGGGGACGGGCTGCGCTCCCAGCACTTCGCCAGCCCGAAGCCGAAGGGCTGCATCTTCGAGTACGTCTACCTGGCCCGCCCCGACACCACGATCTCCGGCCGCTCGGTGCACGGCACCCGCGTCGAGATCGGCCGCCGGCTGGCCAAGGAGCACCCGGTCGACGCCGACCTCGTGATCCCGGTGCCCGAGTCCGGGACGCCCGCCGCGATCGGCTACGCGCAGGCCTCCGGCATCCCCTACGGCAACGGCCTGGTGAAGAACTCCTACGTCGGCCGGACCTTCATCCAGCCGTCGCAGACCATCCGCCAGCTCGGCATCCGGCTCAAGCTGAACCCGCTGCGCGAGGTGATTCGCGGCAAGCGGCTGGTCGTGGTGGACGACTCGATCGTCCGCGGCAACACCCAGCGCGCCCTGGTCCGGATGCTCCGCGAGGCCGGTGCGATCGAGGTGCACGTCCGGATCGCTTCGCCGCCGGTGAAGTGGCCGTGCTTCTACGGCATCGACTTCGCCTCCCGCGCCGAACTGGTCGCCAACGGCCTGGACATGGACGGGGTGCGCCGCTCCATCGGCGCGGACAGCCTCGGCCACGTCTCGCTGGACGGGCTCGTCGCCGCCACCGAGCAGCCCCGCACCCGGCTGTGCGCGGCCTGCTTCGACGGCGACTACCCGATCCCGCTGCCGGAGGACGCCCGGCTCGGCAAGTACCTGCTGGAGGGCCTCAACCAGGCCGAACGCGGTGTCGCAGGGCCGGCCGAACCGGTGCTGCCGAGCAGCTACGGCGCGGCCGACGCGCTGCAGCGGCCCTGAGAATCGCACCGTTCCCGCACCCGGGTTCGCCATCGGCGCGTAGCGTTGTCCGTGCTACACATGCGCGTCCGGCGAACCGAAACTCGCACCAAGATGTGGAGCCAGTCGTGTCCGAAGACCTGCTCGCAGGGTCTGCCCAGACCGGTAGTCCGAAAGCCACCTACGCCGCCGCGGGCGTGAGCATCGAGGCCGGTGACGAGGCGGTCGAGAAGATGCGCCCGTGGGCGAAGCGCGCGACGCGGCCGGAGGTGATCGGCTCGCTCGGCGGCTTCGCCGGGCTGTTCCAGCTCAAGCTCGACCGCTGGAAGGAGCCGGTGCTGGCCTCCTCCACGGACGGCGTGGGCACCAAGCTGGCCGTCGCGCAGGCCATGGACGTGCACGACACGGTCGGCATCGACCTGGTCGCGATGGTGGTGGACGACCTGGTGGTGTGCGGCGCCGAGCCGCTGTTCCTGCAGGACTACATCGCGGTCGGCAAGGTCGTGCCGGACCGCATCGCCGACCTGGTCAAGGGCATCTCGGAGGGCTGCGTGCAGGCCGGCTGCGCGCTGCTGGGCGGGGAGACCGCCGAGCACCCCGGCATGATGGCGCCCGGCGAGTACGACATCTCGGCCACCGGCGTCGGCGTGGTCGAGGCGGACGCGATGCTCGGCCCGGACAAGGTCCGCCCGGGCGACGTGGTGATCGCGATGGGCTCGTCGGGCCTGCACTCCAACGGCTTCTCGCTGGCCCGGCACGTGCTGCTGGACATCGCCAGGATGCCGCTGGAGGGCCACGTCGAGGAGTTCGGCCGGACCCTCGGCGAGGAGCTGCTGGAACCGACCCGGATCTACGCCAAGGACTGCATGGCGCTGGCGGCGGAGGCGGGCGTGCGGACGTTCGCGCACGTCACCGGCGGTGGGCTGGCGCAGAACCTGGCGCGGGTGATCCCGTCGGGGCTGACCGCAGTGCTGGACCGGGGTAGCTGGACGCCGGACCCGGTGTTCCGGCTGATCGCCCAGCGCGGCCGGGTCGAGGCCGACGAGATGGAACGCACCTTCAACATGGGCATCGGCATGGTCGCGGTGGTGACGGCCGAAGACGTGGACCGCGCCCTCGCGGTGCTCACGGCCCGCCACGTGCCGGCCTGGGTCCTCGGCGAGATCGCCAAGCAGCCCACCGTCGAAGGCACGAACGAAGAAGATCGAGTGCTCCTCCGCGGCAACCACCCGCGCTTCTGAGAACACTTGCGGGCGCGGTTCGGGTTCTGTCCCGAGCCGCGCCCGAAACACGTGATCGCGGCCGGGAATCCTGATGGGGTCTCGGTCGTTGAACCGATTGTCGGCGTGCGCGTGTGCCCCCGGGCTCCAACTATCGCCTGCTGGGAATACCGTTCGGCTGGAGCCCAGCAGCGCCACCCGCCGAGAGGCGGCCCGCGCGCGCCGGCTTCGTCTTGCCCGCCGGACTTCCGCGCGCGCGTTCGCCTTCTTGCTCAGGCCTTTTCGGATTGCAGCGCACAGACGTGAGTGGCGTCGCCGGTGAACCCGGCAACGCCACTCACGGTGCTCCTCCTATGTGGGACTTGCGAACTCGTCAACCCCACCCGCTCCTTGACATCGGGTCAGACGAACGACTCCGACGTACCTCGCCATCGAGCGAACAGCGTTCATCCGCTGTCCCCGTGGAGAAGTGCTTCAACGTCGGTCGTAGTCGTAGTCGTCATACCCATCGTCGCGCGAGTCATCGCGGTCCTCACGGGACCACTCGCCGGACTCCGAGACGGACAGCTCGCGCTGCAACGCCTCTATGTCCATGGACGGGGAACTGTACTTCAGCTCGCGGGCCACCTTCGTCTGCTTGGCCTTAGCCCGGCCGCGCCCCATGGCTCGACCCCCTCGCACAGGGTTGCGGGGCGGACAGGGGAATGTCGGCCCCGCATGATCTCGACAACTTTTCCTGTAACTACCGTACCGTGTCGAGGCGGTTCAACGCGACGTGGTGCCATGACTGAGTGCCCGTGTCTTGGGTGACGTCCAACTCTCCCCCTCCGAGGGCCCTTCCCACCCCTGTTTTCGCTGCCCGGAGAGCCAGCCGCAGGCGATCCCGGGGCGCATGACACGATGCTCGCTGTGCCAGAGCCGTTCGTCGCCTACCTGAGGGTGTACGAGCCCCTGTCGGCCTTCGACTCGCCGCTGCGCGAGGAGCTCGAGGCGGCCGTCGCGCAGGGGCCGGTCGACCCGTTCGACGCCGGAGTGCGGGAGCAGGACGTCTGGCTGCGCAGCCAGCTCGCCTCGCCGCCCCGGCTGCTGCCCGGCGAGACCGCCGACGGTGCGATCGCGGGCGTCGGCGACGTGCTGGTGCTCGATCCGGCGGACGTGCCGAGCGCGCCGTCGGCCACGGTGGGGCCGGGCCCGCTGGTCTGCCCGCTGGACCTGCGCGGGCGGTCCGCCGCGGCGCTGGTCGGCTTCCTGGGCGATGCGGAGGTCCCGCTGCGGACCGCGGCGCTGCAGGTGCCCGCGGAGAAGGCCAAGGTGCGCGCCACCGCGGTGGTCAGCGAGCTCGCGGGCGGCGGAGTACACGTGCTGTCGTCCACCTGGACCGTCCCGCTGCCGTGGTTCGTGCTGATCGATCCGGCGGAGCGTTGCGTGTTCACCGAGCCGGGCCGGCGCCGGGTGTGCTGGCGGGCGGCGATGGCCGACGCGCGGCGCCGGGTCGCCCGGGCGCACTCGATCGGCCGGAAGTCCATCGGCGAGGAAGGGCCGACGCGGATCCTGCGGGAGACCGGCCGCTGGCTGGAGCGCTTCCACCCGCATTCGGCGGTGGAGCTGGACTACGGCGGCCTGGTGCAGCTGATGACGTCCAGCGACCTGGACGCGGACACGTCGGCGGAGGACGTGCACGCGATCGTCGACGCGATGGAAGCCGACGACGCCGAAGACGTCGCGACCCACTACGAGTCCCTGCGGGACTTCTGGGCGGAATTCGCCGCTCGCGAACGCCACAACTGACGACGAACGCACCACGCGCCACCCTCGCGGAGCTGGTGGGCCCGTGAGTGTTCTGGGGCGCTACAGCACCCCAGAACACCCACAGCCGGAGGTCAGGGGCGGCAGGTGATCTCGCCGTTCAGGACGGCGAACCAGCCGTCTTCGGCGGCGATCCAGGTGTGCCAGGCCGCCGCCAGTTCCTCCAGCTCCTCGCGCGTCGTCAGGCCGTGGGTGAGGGCCTGTTCGGCGAAGGACGACCGGCGGATGCGGTCCGCCCACAGGTTGCCCCACCAGGAACGCTCCTCGGGCGCTGCGAAGCACCACGCCGACGCCGTGCACGTGATGTCCTCGAAGCCCGCCTCCAGCGCCCAGGTCTTGAGGAAACGGCCGCCGTCGGGGAATGCCTGGTTGCTCTGCGCCACCTGCCGGTACAGCTCCAGCCAGCGGTCCAGACCCGGATTGCCCGGCGACCAGCGCATGCCGCCGTAGTCCGCGTCGCGGGCCGCCACGACGCCGCCCGGCTTGCACACGCGCCGCATTTCCCGAAGCGCGGCAGGCGGATCGGTCAGGTGCTGCAGCACCTGGTGGGCGTGCACGACGTCGAAGGAGTCGTCGGCGTAGGGCAGGCGGTAGACGTCGGCGTTGGCGAAGGCGATGTTGTCCAGGCCGCGTTCGGCGGCTCCGGCCCGGGCGATCTCCAGCGGCTCGTCGACATTGTCGATGCCCAGCACCTCGCCGGGGCCGACCAGGGTGGCGAAGTCCAGCGTGATGGTGCCCGGCCCGCAGCCGATGTCGAGCACGCGGGTGCCCGGCCGCAGGTGCGGGATCAGGTAGGCGGCGGAGTTCTCGGCGGTCCGCCAGCGGTGCGACCGCAGCACGCTCTCGTGGTGTCCGTGGGTGTAGGTGTCCGGCTGCGCACTCATGACATCCATCTCAAAATATGGGAGATCAGTACCAATATGTGAGCGTACTCTGAGGAAAGTCCAGTTGGGAAGAAAAAAACTCGTGAGCGTTCGATCCGGTGAGAACCGGATCGAACGCTCACGAGCTGCGTTCAGATCGTCTACTTAGGACGCCGTTCGGCGGTCAGGGCCGGTCGCGTTCCTCCGCGAGCCGGTCGTCCACGGATGCCGCGCCCTCGCGGTAGCGGCGGGCGATATCCGCGTTCAGCCGGTCCACCACGCCCTGCACCTCCCGGCGGCGCTGGGACACCGAGTCCTCCTCCGCGGTGTAGGCGCCGAGGGCCTGGTCGAGCTTGGCCTCCGACAACGACATCACGTCCGAGAGGTCGACATCGGAGATCAGCGCCTCTACGTGCCTGCGGTGCGCCTCGGCCCGCGACGGCTCGGTCGTCTGGTGGCGGCCGGAACCGGCGGCCGGCCCGACGGCGTTGTCCGACAGGATGTTCACCAGCTGCTCGACGACCGAGGCGGATCCGCCCTCGCGGCGCCGCCGCTGCTCGGCGCGCACGATGTCGATCCGCGCGTGCAGAACCCGGCGCAGGTAGGAGAGATCCGTTTCCTCCTGCGCCGCCTCGTCCCGCAACGCGCGCACCTCGCCGAGCGTGCGCTGTTCGATATCGCTGGTGTAGTCCGGGGCCAGGACCCTGTCGATTCGGCGCCGTCCACCCGGGCGGACTTCGATCACGTGGCCATCCTCCGGCAATTCTGTGCAGTTCGCCAACAGTTCGGGCGATGTTGTTGCAACAACGGTGCTCCCCCGGCGCGTTGGATCACGCGCGGGGTGGCGCCTCCAGACATACCCGCCTCGTCAACTACCGGCCGCGAAGCCCCTGGGCCGCGATCCGCCCCGGCGGCTCGCCGGTGTCCGGCGGTACCGAGTCCGGATCCACCGCGGCCGCCACCGCGCGATCCTGCTCCGGATCGCCGGCGACCAGTTCGCCGTCCACCGGCGCCGACCGCTTGAGCAGCGCCAGCGCCACCGGCCCGAGCTCGTGGTGCTGCACCACGCTGCCCACCCGGCCCACCTTGCGCTCGCCGAGCCACACCGGATCACCGGTCTCCGGCAGGATCTCCGCCGAACCGTCCAGGTGCAGCAGCACCATCCGCCGCGGCGGCTTGCCGACGTTGTGCACCTTGGCGACGGTTTCCTGACCGCGGTAGCAGCCCTTGGCCACGTGCGCCGCCACGTGCACCCAGCCGAGCTCGTGCGGGATCGCGCGCTCGTCGGTGTCCAGCCCGACCCGCGGCCGCAGCGCCTCCACCCGCAGGGCCTCGAAGGCGAGCGTGCCGGAGGGCCGGATGCCCGCGTCGGTCAGCTTCGTCCACCACTCCACCAGCGATGCGCGCGGCACCACGAGGTCGATGGTGGGCAGCGCGCGGAACGGCACGTACCGGCTGAAACCGCCGCCGGGCAGGGATTTCACCTCGTACGGCTTCGACGGCACCGGCGCGAACTGGGCGAGGATGCCGCCCGCGTCCGGGCCGACCGCGGTCAGCACCGCGAACTCCTCGGTGGCGTCCCGGGGCTCCACTTTGGACCAGAAGCGCATGGCGTCGAGGTACTCCAGCAGCGACTGCCTGCCGTCCACGCCCATCGTCGGTAACGCGCTGGTGGCCTGGGCCCCCGCATCGGCGTCCAGGTAGACGACCCCGTCGTGGTGCGCGACGAGCACGTGGCAGTCGACGCGGCCCTGGCTGTCCAGCACCAGCGCCTCGGTGCCCTGCCCGTCCGGCAGCTCCGTCAGGTGCTGCGAGAGCACCAGGTGCAGCCAGCTCAGCCGCTCTTCGCCGGGCACCGCGATGATCTGCCGGTGCGAGCGGTCCACCAGCACGGCGGAGCGGGTCGCCGACCGCTGCTCGGCGAACGGGTCGCCGAAGTGCCAGGGCACACCGGCGTCCACCGCATCGTCCGGCGCGGGCACCGCACCCGGCAGGTCCAACAGGGGTGAGCTCATCGGCGCTCCTCGGCGGCGTCGGTGTTGCGGCAGTTCCGGCAGGTGCCGGACAGGGCCAGGTGGGTGGCGTCCAGGGCGAACCCGAACCGCGCGAGCAGGTCGCGGCCCAGGTCGTCCAGCAGCTCCGTCGAGACCTCGTCGATGGTCCCGCAGCGGTGGCACGCCAGGTGGACGTGCTCGTGCTCCTCGACGGAGTAGGTCGGCGCGCCGTGCCCCAGGTGCGTGTGCCGCACCAGGCCCAGCTCCTCGAGCAGGTCCAGGGCGCGGTAGATCGTCGTGATGTTGACCGTCGATGCGGTGCCCTGCACGCGCCGGCAGACCTGCTCCGGCGTCGCGTGCCCGAGCTCGCGCACCGCGTCCAGCACCAGCTGGCGCTGCGGTGTCATCCGCATGCCGCGTTGGTGCAAGGTGC
The DNA here is from genome assembly GCF_056431445.1 of Saccharopolyspora sp. NPDC045941. Taxonomy (NCBI): domain Bacteria; kingdom Bacillati; phylum Actinomycetota; class Actinomycetes; order Pseudonocardiales; family Pseudonocardiaceae; genus Saccharopolyspora; species Saccharopolyspora sp. NPDC045941. The sequence continues at coordinate 105,483 of NZ_JBWKKU010000021.1, read as the reverse complement.
TGCGCAGCGATCCCTGGTCGCTCAATGCCCGCTCCTGTGCTCGGCGCGCTTGAAGTTCCTTCGATCGTAACTCCGCGCCGGAATGCTCGGATCGGCTCGTTGAGCGGGGCGGGTGGTGTTGCCGGCCGCGTGCGCGGGGCGGCCGTTGTCTCCGGCGCGGAGGTTCTAGGCTTCCGGCATGCGCGTACTGGCACTTTTGGACGGGACCCTCGTTGATCCGGAGGCGCCGCTGTTCCGCGCCGACGACCTCGGCGTGATGCGCGGCGACGGCATCTTCGAGACGATCCTGGTCGCCGACCGGAAGCCGAGGGAACTCGGGCCACACCTCGACCGGCTGGAGCGCTCCGCCGGCCTGATGCAGATGCGGCTGCCCGAGCGCGCCGCGTGGGAGCGCGTCGTGCAGGTGGTCATCGACAACTGGCCGTGGGACACCGACCCGCAGATGGCGCTGAAGCTCGTGTGCACCCGCGGCGTCGACGGCGGCGACGGCACCCCCAACGGCTTCGCGATGGGCATGCAGATCGGCCCCGACACGCTGCGCAAGCGCGCCGAGGGCGTCGCGGCGGTGACGCTGGAGCGGGGCTACGCGCCGGACCTGATGGACCGCGCGCCCTGGCTGCTGCTGTCCGCGAAGACCCTGTCGTACGCGGTGAACATGGCCGCGATGCGGGAGGCCGAGTCGCGCGGCGCGGACGAGGTGATCTTCACCGCCACCGACGGTTCGGTGCTGGAGGGGCCGACCTCGACGGTCGTGCTCGCACAGGGCCGCACGCTGCTGACCACGCCGCCCAGCTCGGGCATCCTCAAGGGCACCACCCAGGGCGCGCTGTTCCGCGCCGCGGAGCAGGCGGGCTGGAAGACCGAGGTGGCGAAGTTCCCAGCCTCGGCGCTGTTCGAAAGCGACGGCGTGTGGCTGGCGTCGAGCGTCCGGCTGATGACCCAGGTGCACACCATCGACGGCACCGAGGTCAAGACCGACGCCGACCTGCACGCCGAGATCAACCGCCTCTACGAGTCCAACTACTGATCACCGGCACCGGGTGACCGACCGGCCGCAATTTCAATGGAAATCGAACCTTCGATTTCAATGGAAATTGCGGCCGGACGGCGTGTCGCTCCGCGACACGCCGAAGGTTGTGGATGACTTCCGCAAGTTCCATTGAAATTGGACCTTCGATTTCAATGGAACTTGCGGTCCCGCCAGGTCAGCCCATGGTCTTCTGGCCGTCGATCGTCTCGCGGATGATGTCGGCGTGGCCCGCGTGCTGGGCGGTCTCCGCCGCGATGTGCAGGAGCGCCCGGCGCACCGTCCAGCGCACCCCCTTCTCCTCCTGCCACGGGGCGTCCGGCAGCTGGTGGGAGAGGTCCAGGTCCGGCAGGGTCGCGACGATCTCGTCGGTCCGCTCCGCCACCTCCGCGTACTCCGCCAGCAGCGATTCCAGCGTTTCCTCGTCGGTCGGGTGGAAGGTCGCCACCTGCTCGGCGAACGCCGCCTCGTCGTAGGCGTCGAACTTGCGGCCGTTGCGGATGAAGTCGGCCCAGTTCCGCTCGACCGCGGTCACGTGCTTGATCAGCCCGCCGAGGCACAGTTCGCTCTTGGTCGGCCGCAGGCGGGCCTGCTCGTCGGTGAGGTTCTGCACCGTGTGCCGCAGGAAGCCGCGGTGCGCCCGCAGGAGTTCCAGGATGTCGGCGCGCTCGCCGGTGAGAGTGCTGGTCATGCTCTGCCTGCCTCGGGTTCGTCGGTCAGCTGATCAGAACGTAGCCCGGGGGTCTGACAAGGAACGGCCGAGCGGGGACGTCAGCCGACGACGCGGTCGAGCTTCGCGGACAGGCGCGGCTGCAGCTCGTGCTCCGAGGTGGCCCGCTCCTCGACGTAGGCCAGCGAGCCTTCGACGACGCCGTAGAGCCGGGTGGCCGCCGTGACGTCTTCGCTGGTCGGAGTGCGCAGGACCGCGTCGGTGCCGAAGTGCCAGGTGGTCTGGCCCTGCGGCTTGCCGAAGAACATCTCGGCGACGCCGGTCTCGTGCAGGATCATCAGCTCGATGGTGTCGTCCGCCTGGGGGCGCAAGAAGCCCACCTCGCGGAACGCGGGCGCGACGACCTTGCCGCCCTCGCCGTCGAGCCGCCACGCGCGGCTCTCGCAGGTCAGGAACGGGCGGCCGTCGTGCGCGATGGTCACCTGCTGGACGAACCAGTACGACTCGTCGAGCGACGGGTGCGACGCCTCGCCCTCGCCGCGCCACACGCCGACCAGCGGCAGCAGTGCGAGGCAGGCGTCGTTCAGCGACGGGCCCATCCGCAGGTTGGCGGTGTCGCCGACGCCGGGCAGGTCGTCGTACTCCGGGACGTTGCGGTCCCGGGTCAGCTTGGCGCGCTCCTCGGCCGCGGCGACCGCGGCGTCGCCGCTGCCGCGCTGTGGTTCGTTCGGCGTAGCAGTCATCGCGTCGAGATTACCGGGAGCCCCGGATCAGTCGCTGTGCAGGCGGTACACCACGTAGCAGGCGAACCAGATGGTGGCCAGCGCGGCGAGCCCGACGAGGGTGACGAGACCGTAGTGCAGGAAGTCGATAAGTTCCACGCGCAAAGGATAACCACCGCGGCGCCCGTCCGGAGTGTGGCGTCGGGCATGATCTGCGGGCGGATACCGCGCCGAACTGCGACGGGCCGACAGCAGGGACGGGGATCACATGGACTTCGAGACGTTGCGCGAGCGGGCGCTGGCCTTCCGCGAGGATCTGCTGGCGCGCAAGGACAAGATCGCGCCCGCCGACTTCGGCTGGTACCCGTACGACACGATGGCGAACATCTTCCACCTGGACGCGCTGCTGACCGGCGAGCAGCGCTCGGTGTTCGACCGGATCGCGGGTACCCGCATCGCGGACATCGGCGCGGCCGACGGCGACTTCGGCTTCTTCCTGGAGGCCGAGCTGGGCTGCCAGGTGGACGTGATCGACAACGCGCCGACGAACTTCAACGGGCTGCGCGGCGCGCGCCGGCTCGTCGAGGAGCTGGATTCCGGCGTGCAGGTGCACGAGATCGACCTGGACGCGCAGTTCCGGCTGCCCGCCGAGCACTACGGCGCGGTGTTCTTCCTCGGCCTGCTCTACCACCTGAAGAACCCGTACTTCGTGCTGGAGGAGCTGGCCAAGCGCGCCGACCTGTGCTTCGTGTCGACCCGGGTCGCGCAGGTCGCGCCGGACGGCACCCGGATCCAGCAGCTGCCGGTGGCGTACCTGCTGGACCCGGCCGAGGCCAACAACGACGCGACGAACTTCTGGATCTTCAGCGAGACGGGCCTGCGCCGGCTGTTCGACCGCACCGGCTGGGAGGTCGTGGACTTCACGACGGTCGGTTGCCAGGAGGACTCCGACCCGCGTTCCCAGGACCGCGACGAACGGGCTTTCGCCCTGCTCCGGTCCAAGTCCGCACGCTGACCGCAGTGGACGAAAGGGCGCCCCGCACCGAACCGGTGCGGGGCGCCCTTCGCGTTGGGAAGAACTCAGGCGACGGCGATGTCCACCGCGTGCACGCCCGGTCCGCTGGTGGTGACCGCGGTCTGGCCGTTGCCCTCGCGGTGGAGGGCCCGGACCGTCCAGTCGCCCGGGGCGGCGTAGAAGGTGAAGTCACCCTCCGGCGAGGAGACGACCTCCGCCGTGAACTCGCCCGAGGAGTCCAGCAGGCGGACGAAAGCCCCGCCGACCGGCTCGCTGCCGGCCCGCACCTTGCCCGTCACGACGACCTGGTCGGTGTCCTCGGCGACCGCCGTGCCCGACTGCTGCGGCGCTCCGCATCCGCTCATGCTCAACTCTCCTAACCTGGAAAACTGGACCGGGATGGTCAGTTCTTGGCCGCTTCGGCGGGGTTTTCGATCGGGACGCCGACGAGCGAGCCGTACTCGGTCCACGAGCCGTCGTAGTTCTTGACGTTGGCGTTGCCCAGCAGCTCGCGGAGCACGAACCAGGTGTGCGAGGAGCGCTCGCCGATCCGGCAGTAGGCGATGGTGTCCTTCGACGTGTCGAGCCCGGCGTCCTGGTAGATCTCGGTCAGCTCGTCGTCGGACTTGAAGGTGCCGTCCTCGTTCGCGGCCTTGCTCCACGGCACGTTGATCGCCGACGGGATGTGGCCGGCGCGCTGCGCCGACTCCTGCGGCAGGTGCGCCGGTGCCAGCAGCTTGCCCGCGAACTCGTCGGGCGAGCGGACGTCGACCAGGTTCTTGTTGCCGATGGCGTCCACGACCTCGTCGCGGAACGCGCGGATCGAGGTGTCCGGCTCCTGCGCCTTGTAGGTGGTCGCGGCCTTGTTCGGCTCGTCCTTGGTCAGCTCGCGGCCGTCGAGCTCCCACTTCTTGCGGCCGCCGTCGAGCAGCTTGACGTCACCGTGCCCGTACAGCTTGAAGTACCAGTACGCGTACGCGGCGAACCAGTTGTTGTTGCCGCCGTACAGGATCACCGTGTCGTCGTTGCTGATTCCCTTGGCGGACAGCAGCTTCTCGAAGCCCTCGCGGTTGACGAAGTCGCGGCGGACGTGGTCCTGGAGCTCGTTCTTCCAGTCCAGCTTGATGGCGCCCGGGATGTGCCCGCCGTCGTAGGCGGTGGTGTCCTCGTCCACCTCGGCGAACACCACGCCGGCGGTGTTCAGGTTCTGTTCGGCCCACTCGGTGGAAACCAGGACCTCTGCGCGGCTCATCGAGCGACTCCTTCGTTGATCTTCGGTGGTTCAGCGGGTGTCTGATGTGGACGCCCCGACGGGCGCGACGCGCCGGAGCAAGAGGTACATCTGGCAGCCGAGGCAGTAGCCGAACACCGCGTTGAGCAGCGCCGCCACCAGGGCGAACGCGTTCGCGACGAGGCCCAGCGTCGTCCACTCGGCGGCGTAGCCGATGGTGGCCACCAGCGCGAAGGCGAAACCGACCCCCTGGGAGAACCGGACCGGTGCCGGTTCTTCGCGTTCGGCCGGATCGACGGGCTCGAGGCGTGGTTGCACTGCCTGCCGGAACACGTAACCCCACGGGTTGAGCCGCATTCCGAGGAACGCGCACATCCCGAACAGCACCATCTGCGCTGCGAGCACCCGCCAACTCGCGGTGACCAGCCCGAGCGCGAGGATCGCGCTGGTCATCGCGGCGGTGAAGCGGACGCCACGCGGGTCGAGCGTTGCGGCGGACATGGGGCCTCCTGACTCAGTGGACTTCGACTGCCGAGTCCGTCAGGCGGTTTCGGAGAGCACACCCCAGCCACGCGCGGCCGTGCGATGTGCAAGACGTACTACCGCCCGGTCAGCGCCCGCAACACAGGCTGCTACCCACGCGGCAAAGATCCACCGCGCGCCTCCGGGTCAGCAGTACATGCACGGACCGGAGGTTACCGGCTAGACCGATCGGCGGGAAGGTCGTTCACAGGGTGAGACGGCGAGCGGTGGGCCTTGCCGGACGGCGGGGAACGTGATCGCGCTGCCGATCGGCGGTGTGATCACGGGTGCTCAAGGGCGTGGGAAATCGCCCGGATGGACCAGCGTCACGCGAGGTGGGGTTGCAGGGCGGTGGCGAGGTCGTCTCGGCGCGGGACGCCTCCGACGCGGAACAGCTCTCGGCCCGCGTCGTCGAGCACGAGCGTCGTCGGGGTGCGGTGCACTCCCAGCGGCGTCGACCACTCCGGGTGATCCGTGAGGTCGACCTCCACGTGGCGCACGCCTTCGGTGCGCCCGACGAAGTCGGCCAGCAGGATGCGGGTGTGCCGGCAGGGCGCGCAGAACGTGGTGGACAGCTGCAGCAGCGTCAGCTTGGCGTCGGTGTCCGGGGCGTCGGCGAGCTGCTGCCGCAGGCCCTCGGGAAGCTTGTCGAACATGCTCTCCTCGCCGCCGGTCGCCTTGCGCACTTTGCCTTCCCGGGCCCGCCACACCAGGCCGAACACCGCGGCGACGGCGACGGCGATCAGCAGTGCCCAGGTGCCCGCGTTCACCCCGTGGTCACCCCGCCGGCGTTGATGGTGACGTTCTCCGCGATGCCCTCGATGACCAGCGCGCCCCGCTCGACGCGCACGGCGGTCGGCTTGATCTCGAACGGCAGCATCCCCGGGTCGAGGGTGGTGCTGAACTGCTTGAGCACCGACTGCTCGAACAGCTTCGGCAGCTCGATGCGGCCCAGCGCGCTGTTGTTCAGGTCCAGCTTCCGCGGCTCGATCTTCATCTTGTCGTCGACCAGGGACAAGACCGCGATGACCCGCACCTTGTTGTCGGAGCCCGCGATGTTCACGGTGCCGTCCAGCTGGACCACGGCCTTGGTGTCGTCGGTGCCCGCCGCGAGCTGCTCGTCGGCGCTGCTGATGTTGCCGTCGTCGTCGGCCAGCGCGTCCTTGGGGGCCGGCTCGATCGTCAGGTCCTGGATGCCGATCAGCCGCGCGATGTCGGAGGCCTTCAGCTTCACCCGGCCGACGAGCTGGTCGACGGTGATGTGGTCGGCGGTGCCGGAGATCACGTCGGCGGTGGACACCCGCGCGCCGTGCAGGTCGGCCTCGATGCCGACCTCGTTGAGCTGCCCGACCTGCACCGCGTTGGCGGCCAGCTGCACGTCGCGGTAGTTCCCGGCGATGGCCTGGGTGAGGAACGGGAACCCGTTGATCCGCACGTCCGGGTTCTCGCGGAGCCGCATCTGCTCGGCGAGCCGCTTCGACACCTGGTACTCGGCGATCGCGGCAGCGCCGAAGTCGGCGCCCACCAGGAGGCCGACGATGATCACGAGGGCGATGGCGAGCTTCTTCACCGAGCGGTCCGTTTCTCGTCGGGGTAGCGGGCCGGTGGCCTTCGGGGTCTAGCGGCCACCACGATCGGGTGGCCCTACTGTATCGGCCGCCCAGCCGGCGATGCGGTCCACCAATTCGGCGCTGGTCGAGCTCTCGGCGTGTCGCATGCCCGGGACCAGCCAGAACTCGCCGCCGCCCGCCTCGCTGAGCGCCACCGCGTCGGCCACCGGGAAGTAGTGGTCCTGGTCACCGTGCACGACCAGCAGCGGCACCGGGATGCGCGACGCCAGCTCGATCGGCGAGATCGGCACGTCCGGCCAGGGCGGGGCGAGGCGGACGCCGAGCAGGCGGGCGCTCCAGCGGCCGTGCGGCTGCTCGAGCAGCCAGTGCACCCTGCGCATCGCGGGCGTCTCGCGGACCCACCAGCGCGCCGGGCTGCTCACCGAGATCACCGCGTCCGGCGGCGTGGACAGCGCCGCGTGCCGCAGCACCACCGAGCCGCCCAGCGAGAACCCGACGGTGACCACCTTGCGGCAGCCGAGCTCGCGGAGGCGCTCGACGGCGGCGGCGATGTCCAGCGCCTCGGCGGGCCCGACGGTGGTGCGGCCGCCGGAGCGGCCGTGCCCGCGGAAGTCGACCGCGAGCACCGGGGCGTGGCTCGCCAGCCGTTCCAGCACCCGCCGCACGGCGGGCTTGCGCACGTGGTTGGTGAAGCCGTGGCCGACCACGAAACCGAGGTCCGCAGGCAGGCCCCGACCGGGGTAGAGCAGACCGCGCAGCGACGTGCCGTCGGCGGCGGTGAGCGTGACGTGGCGCACCCGACACATGCCGGTAACAAATGGTCGCCCATCGTTCACAAATGTGATGCCGCCGGTTGGACCTGGGTTTTTCCGCCGCATTTCGGTTATTCTCCTTGCCATCCACAGGCAACGACGCCGGGCCGTCCCCCGATTGCGGATGGCCGCTCTCCCACCGGTCGTCGGTGTTTCTCGCCTTGGGACGGAGGCCCCTCTGATGAGCTCCGAACTGCTCCTGCTTACCAGTGAATCCGAGTGCGAAGCGGTGCTGCCCGCGCTGGCGCTGCTGCCGCACCGGGTCCGCACCCTGCCCGCCGATCCAGGCGCCATCCTCTCCGGCGGCGCGCACGACGTGATCATCGTCGACGCCCGCAACGACCTGGTCGGCGCGCGTGACCTGTGCCGCCTGCTGGCGGCCGGGGACGTGCCGGTGGTCGCCCTGGTGAACGAGGGCGGGCTGGTCACGATCAGCGCCGAGTGGGGCGTGGACGACATCCTGCTGCCGACCACCGGCCCGGCGGAGATCGACGCCCGCCTGCGGCTGCTGGTGTCGCGGCGCACCAGCGCGGGCTCCGGCGGCGACGGTTCGCTGAGCGTCGGCGACCTGGTGATCGAGGAGGCGACCTACACGGCGCGGCTGAAGGGGCGGGCGCTGGAGCTCACCTACAAGGAGTTCGAGCTGCTCAAGTACCTCGCCCAGCACGCGGGCCGGGTGTTCACCCGGGCTCAGCTGCTGCAGGAGGTGTGGGGCTACGACTTCTTCGGCGGCACCCGCACGGTCGACGTCCACGTGCGGCGGCTGCGCGCGAAGCTCGGCCCGGAGCACGACTCGATGATCGGCACGGTCCGCAACGTGGGCTACAAGTTCGTCCGCCCGAGCCGCGGCGGCTCCGCGCGGGCGGCCGAGCAGGCGCACCCGGAGCTCGAAGCGATCGAGCGCGAGACGGTCGACGCGTACTGATCCACCCGCGAAGGAGCCTCCGGCCGGGGCTCCTTCGCGCATTCCGGGCGATCCCCGGTGGAATTGTTGATCTTCGTCCAGTGTCGGATTCCTGCTTCTGCCTAGAATTGGGGCGCCCGATTTTAGGCAAAATTTGAAACTTCTCTTCCGCATTGCGGTATCATTCGGTGATGTTTAACTGCGGCGGGGTGCAATTTCGCGAGAAATTGACGTTCTCCGAGTGGTGGTCAACCAATTCCGCCCGCCCGACGACCACGCGGGGTGATCGAGGTCAGGCGCGGTGGCGCCAGGCCCAGACGGCGGCGCCGAGCGCGAAGCAGGCGAGGCCGCTGAGCACCGATGCCCACGGCAGCGCGAACGCCAGAACCGCGCAGCCGACGAGGCCGAGCACCGGGAGCGCGCGCGGGAACCAGCGCTGGTCGCGAGGCAAGGTGAACGCCGAAGCGTTGGCGATCGCGTAGTACACCAGCACGCCGAACGACGAAAAGCCGATCGCACCCCGCAAATCCGTGACGAGCACCAGCACGACGACAGCCGCGACGATCACCAGCTCCGCGCGGTGCGGACTCGCGAAGCGCGGGTGCACCGCGGCCAGCGGAGCGGGCAGATCGCGCTCCCGGGCCATCGCCAACGTCGTCCGGCCCACCCCGGCGAGCAGCGCGAGCAACGAGCCGAGCGCGGCAACCCCGGCGCCGACCACCGCAACCGGCGCCAGCTGCGACAAGCCGCCGGCGCGCACCGCGTCGGCCAGCGGAGCCGACGACGCCGCGAGGCCCGCCGGGCCGAGCGCCACCAGCAGCGAAACCGCCACCACGAAGTACAGGCACACCACGATCCCGAGCGCGACCGGGATCGCGCGCGGGATCGTCCGCCGCGGATCGCGGACCTCCTCGCCGAGCGTCGCGATGCGGGCGTAGCCCGCGAACGCGAAGAACAGCAGCCCGGCGGACTGCAGGACGCCCAGCGGCGCAGGCGGCGGGGACGCCGAGGCGGCAGCCGAGGCACCCCCGAGCCAGATCGCGAGCAGCGTGCACGCGAGCGCCGCGAGCGTGACCGCGAGCAGGATGCGAGCGAGCTTGGCGGTGCGGGTGACGCCGACGTAGTTCACCGCGCCCAGAGCCGCGGCGAACGCCGCGGCGACGGGCTTGTCGGCGGCGGGGGCGAGGTACTCGGCGGCCGTCAGGGCCATCGCCGCGCACGAGGCCGTCTTGCCGAGCACGAAGCCCCAGCCCGCGAGGTAGCCCCAGAACGGGCCGAGCCGTTCGCGGCCGTAGACGTAGGTGCCGCCCGCCGCCGGGTAGCGGGCCGCGAGTACCGCCGAGCTGCTCGCGTTGCAGAACGCGATGATCGCCGCGATGACCAGGCCGATGATCAGGGCCGATCCGGCCGCTGCCGCCGCCGGGGCGAAGGCGCTGAACAGGCCCGCTCCGATCATGGACGTCAGCCCGATCGTCACCGCGTCCGCGGTGTTCAGGCGTCGGCGGAGCTCGGTCACGTGGTCCTCGCATCTGTCGGCACATCTGCTCCTGAACTCGTCGACCCTCCGGCGGCCTCTCGCCCCGCCCCGCTCGGGGCCAGGGGCCAGGGCCGGGGCCGGCCACGATTTCAATGGAACTTGCGGATCAACGGCGTGTCGGGGCCCGACACGCCAGGGGATGTGGACAACTCGGGGTGGCTGTGGACAACTTCCGCAATTTCAATGGAAATCGGACCTCTGATTTCCATTGAAATTGCGGACCGGGACCCGGCTGGGCCCCAGGTTGGAGCGGGTTGGGGCTCAGGCCGGGACTCGGGGCGAGCGGTGGTGTTCGCCTGGGTTGGCCTTGGGGCGAGGTGGCTTCGGGAAATTAGCGTTCTGCTCGCGTCAACCGCAAGGTTCGTGGGTAACGTCGGTGGCGTGCAGCTGACTTGGCGAAACGGACTGGACAGCAGTGAAGCGGCCGAGGTCATGGCCCTGCTCGACAAGGCCGAGCAGGCCGACGGGGTGGCCCCGGTCGGCGAACACGTGATCTTGCGCCTGAAGGCGCATCGCGACGTCATCCACCAGATCGAGCCGGTGCAGGCCGACGTGCGCTCCGAGCACTTCGTGGTGCGCGACGCCGGGAGCGTCCTCATCGGGTACGCGCACCTGGACACCGAGCACGAGAAGACCGCCGGTCAGCTCGTCGCCGAGCTGGCCGTGCACCCCGACCACCGCCGCAAGGGCGTCGGCGCCCGCCTGGTCGAGGCGCTGCTGGACCGCGCCGAGCTCTCCCTGGAACCCGCGCCCGACCTGGGCCGCCTGCGGATCTGGTCGCACGGCGAGCACCCCGGCGCGGTGCGGCTGGCCGAGCGCTTCGGGCTCAGCCGGCCCCGCGAGCTGTGGCGGATGGGCCGGGACCTCGCCACCCCGGAGCTGCCCGAGCCAGAGCTCGCGGAAGGCGTGCGGATCCGCACCTTCCGGGCAGGCCGGGACGAACCCTCCGTGGTCGAGGTCAACCATCGGGCGTTCTCCTGGCACCCCGAACAGGGCGGCATGACCGAGCAGGACCTGCGCGCCAAGGAGCGCGAGGAGTGGTTCGACCCCGCCGGGTTCTTCCTCGCCGTGGACGGCAAGGACCGGCTGCTGGGCTTCCACTGGACCAAGGTCCACCCCGACGGCATGGGCGAGGTCTACGTCGTCGGCGTCGATCCGGCCGCGCAGGGCGGCGGGTTGGGTCGGTCACTCACGGTGGCCGGATTGCGTCACCTCCGCGACACTGGATCCCGTCAGGTGATGCTCTACGTCGAAGGTGACAACGCGCCCGCAATCAAGGTCTACCAGCGGTTGGGATTCGAGAAATGGGACACGGACGTGCAATTTGGGCGCTGATCGATCTTTGCCCTGAGTCACTGGTTCACCTGAGAACCGGGCCGCCAATCCCCCGTTCGACTGTGGGCCTGCTTACTTAGCGTGCCTTGTTCACCTTCCGTTCACTTCGATGGCGAAGGCCGTCCACCCCGACTCCCTAGCGTCCCTGGCGAGCGGCAAAACACGGGCCTGCGCCTGCTCGGCCGCGCAACCGCAGGGTTTCCAACTGGAGGAACGAAGTGAAGATCAAGCGGCACAGCGCTGCGTTCGCCGTTCTCGCCGCGGGCGCGCTCGTGCTCGCCGGCTGCGGGTCGGACCAGAACACCCCGCAGGGTGGCGGCAACCCGGCCCTGGACGGCCTCCAGGTCGAGTGCGGCACCAAGCCGGTCTCCGGTGAGGGCTCCTCCGCGCAGAAGAACGCCATGGATGTCTTCGCCCGTGACTACGGCCTCAAGTGCGCCGGTCAGAAGCTCAACTACACCAAGTCGGGCTCCGGCAAGGGTGTCGCCGCCTTCACCGCCGGCCAGATCGACTTCGGCGGTTCCGACTCGCCGCTGAGCGAGGAGAAGGGCGAGGTCGCCAAGGCCGCCGAGCGCTGCCAGGGCAACCCGGCCTGGAACCTGCCGATGGTGTTCGGCCCGGTCGCCATCTCCTACAACCTGCCCGGCGTCACCGACCTGACCCTCAACGCCGACGTGATCGCCAAGATCTACCAGGGCCAGATCAAGAAGTGGGACGACCCGGCGATCAAGGCGCTGAACCCGAACGCGCAGCTGCCCGCCAAGGACATCGTGCCGTTCTTCCGCTCGGACGAGTCCGGCACCACCGAGAACTTCCAGAAGTACCTGACCACCGCCACCGGCGGCACCTGGACCGGCAAGGGCAAGCAGTTCCAGGGTGGCCCCGGCATCGGCCAGGGCCGCGACGGCAGCGACCAGGTCGCGCAGTCGGTGAAGGCCACCGAAGGCAGCATCACCTACGTCGAGTGGTCCTTCCCGAAGAACCTCGGCCTGGGCATCGCCAAGATCGACAGCGGCGCCGGCCCGGTCGAGCTGACCACCGCCAACGTCGGCAAGGCCATCGAGGACGCCGAGATCAAGGGCGAGGGCAACGACCTGCGCGTCAACCTCGACTCGATCTACGGCAACAAGGCGCCGGGCGTCTACCCGATCGTGCTGAACACCTACGAGATCGTCTGCTCCAAGGGCTACGACGCGGAGACCGCGAAGTCGGTCAAGGCGTTCCTGACGGTCGCGGCCAACGCCAACCCGCAGGAGCTGGAGAAGGCCGGCTACGTGCCGCTGCCGGAGTCCTTCAAGACCAAGGTCCTGACTGCGGTCAACGCCATCTCGTGAGTAACCCGGGTCGCACGTACCCAGGGTGAAACAAGGGTCGAACGGACGAAGTGAGAGGCTGCAAACAGCAGTGACCGACTCGACTAGAGCCGATCAGCGCCCCGCGGACACCGACAACGGTGCGCCGCGGGGCGCTTCGGCGCCCAGTTCCGGACCGGAGGCTCCCATTTCCGCTCCCGAAACCACCGCGGGCACGAAGGTCCGCATCGGCGACCGGGTGTTCTCCACGGTTGCGACCGCCTCCGGCGCGTTCGTGGTCGCGCTCATCGCCGCGATCGGCATCTTCCTGCTGATCCGCGCCGTTCCCGCGCTGCAGGTCGACCAGGTGAACTTCCTGTTCAGCAGGGAGTGGAACACCTCGAACCCGAACGACCTGAGCTTCGGCATCATCGACCTGGCCTGGATCACGGTGGCCAGCTCGGTGGTCGCGCTGGTCATCGCGATGCCGATCGCCTGCGGGATCGCGCTGTTCCTCACCCAGTACGCGCCGCGGGCCCTGGCCCGCCCCTTCGCCTACATCGTCGACCTGCTCGCCGCGGTGCCGTCGGTGATCTACGGCCTGTGGGGCTACCTGGTGCTGGGCCCGGTGCTCAAGCCCGTCGCGCTGTGGCTGAACCAGAACCTCGGCTGGATCCCGATCTTCGCAGGCGGCAACGCGCCGACCGACTCCGGCGCGAACGTCTTCACCGCCGGCATCGTGCTGGCCGTGATGATCCTGCCGACCATCACCGGGGTGAGCCGCGAGGTCTTCCAGCGCACCCCGAACATGCACATCGAAGGCGCCCTGGCGCTCGGCGCCACCCAGTGGGAGGTCGTGCGCACGACGGTGTTCCCGTTCGGCCGCAACGGCTTCATCGGCGGGTCGATGCTCGGCCTGGGGCGCGCGCTCGGCGAGACCGTCGCGCTGACGATCATCCTGAGCATGAGCACCGCGCCGCCGAACTACAGCGTCTTCGACGCCGGCGCCACCTTCGCCTCCAAGATCGCGCTCGGCTCCGGGGAGTTCAACAACAACCTGCAGGTCGGCGCCTACATCTCGGCCGGTTTGGTGCTGTTCGTCATCACCTTCGCGGTCAACGCGCTCGCCCGTTGGATCGAGAACTCCAGCGGTAAGGGGAAAGCATGAGGACCGACACCGCTGACGTGGAGCAGCTCGCCACCCCGCCGGCGTTCCAGCGCATCAGCTTCGGGCGGAAGTTCAAGAACAACCTGGCCACCACGCTGTTCGGGGCGGCCTTCGTGGTCGCGGTGGTCCCGCTGCTGTGGGTGCTGTGGACGCTGCTGGAGCGGGGCCTCAAGCCGATGTTCGGCTCCACCTGGTGGACGAACTCGTTCAACGGGCTGCTGCCCAACGACTTCGGCGGCGGCATCAACCACGCCCTGATCGGCACCCTGCTGCAGGGCCTGGTGTGCGCGGTCATCTCGGTGCCGCTGGGCATCATGGTCGGCGTCTACCTGATCGAGTACGGCCGGGAGTCCCGGTTCGCGCGGATCGCGACCTTCATGGTCGACATCCTCAGCGGTCTGCCGTCGATCGTCGCGGGCCTGTTCATCTACGCGCTGTGGATCACCACCTTCGGGTTCAGCCGCAGCGGCTTCGCGGTGGCCCTGTCGCTGGTGCTGCTGATGCTGCCGGTGGTCGTGCGCGTCACCGAGACGATGCTGCTGATCGTGCCGGACGAGCTGCGCGAGGCGTCTTACGCGCTGGGCGTGCCCAAGTGGAAGACGATCCTGCGCATCGTGCTGCCGACCGCGCTGTCCGGCATCCTGACCGGCGTGATGCTCGGCCTCGCGCGCGTGCTCGGCGAGACGGCACCGCTGCTGATCTTGGTGGGTTACTCGAGCTCGATCAGCTACAACCTCTTCGGAGGTGAGATGGCGTCGCTGCCGCTGGTGATCTACATGGAGCGCAGCACCGGGACGGTGGCCGGTGACTACCGGATGTGGGGCGCCGCGCTGACCCTCGTGCTCGTCATCATGCTGATCAACCTTGTCGCGTCGCTGCTGTCCAAGCTGCTCGCGATCAAGACGAAGTAGGGACCGAAACATGGCCAAGCGTCTCGACATCAAGGACCTGAACCTCTTCTACGGCAAGTTCCACGCCGTGCAGGACGTGACCCTGCAGGTGCCCGCCCGCAGCGTCACCGCGTTCATCGGCCCGTCCGGCTGCGGCAAGTCGACCGTGCTGCGCTCGCTGAACCGGATGCACGAGGTCATCCCGGGCTCTCGGGTCGAGGGCAAGGTGATGCTCGACGGCGAGGACATCTACGCCAACGACGTGGACCCGGTGCAGGTGCGCAAGACCATCGGCATGGTCTTCCAGCGGGCCAACCCGTTCCCGACGATGTCCATCCGGGACAACGTGGTGGCCGGCCTGAAGCTGGCGGGCGAGAAGAACAAGAAGAAGCTCGACGACGTCGCGGAGCGGGCGCTGCGCGGCGCGAACCTGTGGGAAGAGGTCAAGGACCGGCTGAACAAGCCGGGCGGCGGCCTCTCCGGCGGTCAGCAGCAGCGGCTGTGCATCGCGCGAGCGATCGCGGTGCGGCCGGACGTGCTGCTGATGGACGAGCCGTGCTCGGCGCTGGACCCGATCTCGACGCTGGCGATCGAGGACCTGATCTCGCAGCTCAAGCAGGACTACACGATCGTCATCGTCACTCACAACATGCAGCAGGCGGCGCGGGTGAGCGACCAGACGGCGTTCTTCAACCTGCGCGCGGTCGGCGAGCCGGGCCAGCTGGTGGAGATCGACGAGACGGGCAAGATCTTCTCCAACCCGACGCAGAAGGCGACGGAGGACTACATCTCCGGCCGCTTCGGCTGATCATCCCCAGTTTCAATGAGGTTTTTCCAACCTCGTTTTGCGTGGCGGTGCGGGTAGCGGAACCTCAGAGGCTTCCTGGTCTGTGGGTGCCCCTCCTGATGTATGTCCGATACACGGCGGAGGGGCCGTCCTCGCCAGGAAGCCTCTGCCTCGGGTGTCCCAGTTTCAATTGAAACTGGTGTGGGTGCCCGACTCAGGACCCTGGTTTCAATTGAAACTGGGGTCCTCTTGCTTTCGGGGTGCGTCGAGCAGCGCGGTGACCATGGATTGGACCGCGCTCGTGAAGGCGCCGGGGCCGCGGGTCCGCATGTGGCGGATCAGGTCGGCGTCGAAGGTCGCCAGGATCGCGTGGCTCAGGAAGTCCGCGTCCAGGTCCGGGCTCTCCGCCGTGATCAGGTCCGCGATGTGCTGCGCCCAGAAGCGGTAGCTGGGGTCTTCGTGCTTGTGGTCGGCGCAGGCCGCTTCGTGCGCCGACAGGAGCGAGGCGTTCTGCTCGCCGATGCCGGTCAGCTCCACCAGGAACGCCATCAGCCGCTCGCGGGTCGGCGCGCCCGGGCCCAGCGGCGGCGGCCCGCTGGTGACGTTCTCGCGCAGCGCCCGGGAGCGCTCCTCCAGGATTTCCCTGATCAGGCCCGCGCGGCTGCCGAAGCGGCGGAACACCGTGCCCTTGCCGACCCCGGCCTCGGCCGCGACCTCGTCGAGCGAGACGTGGCCGCGCTCCGCCAGCAGCCGCTCGGCCGCTTCCAGCACCGCCTGGCGGTTGCGCGCCGCGTCGGCTCGCTCCTGCTTCGGCACATCCCCTCCTGAAGAACCGGACCGTCGGTCCGCCTATGCTACCGTCGATTAAGCGGACCGACGGTCCGGTTAATGCTTGGAGAGAACATGCGAGCACTCGTCGCCGATCCGGCGGCACCCGCGAAGTTGCGCCTTGCCGAGGTCTCGGAGCCGGAGCACGGGCAGGTGCTGCTCGACGTCCACCACATCTCGCTCAACCACGGCGAGATCGCCTTCGCCGGGCGGCTCGCCCCGGGCACCGTCCACGGCTACGACGCCGCGGGCGTCGTCGTGCGGGCGGCGGAGGGGAGCCCGCCGGTCGGTGCGCGGGTGATCGCCTTCGGCGCGGGCGCCTGGGCGGAGCGCATGGCGGTGAACGCCGATGCGGTGGCGGAGGTTCCGGCGGCGGCGGACCTGGCCGACGCGGCGGCGCTGCCGATGGCGGGCTTGACCGCGCTGCGCACGCTGCGGACCGCGCCGATCCTCGGCAAGCGGGTCCTGATCACGGGGGCTTCCGGCGGCGTCGGGCGCTTCGCCGTGCAGCTCGCCGCGATCGGCGGCGCGCACGTCATCGCGCAGGCCAGCCGGAAGGACGGCCTGGCGAAGCTGGGCGCGCACGAGGTGGTGTCCGACCTGGCCGGCGTGCGACCGGTCGACCTGGTGCTGGACAACGTCGGCGGGCAGCTGCTGGTCGACGCCTGGAAGCTGGTCAAGCTGGGCGGGAGCGTGCAGAACATCGGCTGGACCTCCGGCGAACCGGCGGTCTTCGAGCCCTACTCGATCTTCGCGGTCGGGCCGTCGAAGTCGCTCAACACCTTCGGCGACGTCGCCGCGCCCGCCGCGGATCTGTCCACATTGGCCGATCTGCTGGCGGCGGGCCGGATCTCGCCGGAGGTCGGCTGGCGGGGCTCGTGGGAACGCCTCGACGAGGCCGCCGAAGCGCTGCTGCAGCGGCGGGTTTCGGGCAAGGCCGTGCTGGACGTGAGGGGCTGACATGCGGATCGGGCTTTGCGTCGATGAGCGGGGGCTCTCGCACGGCGATCTGCTGGCAGTGGTTCGCGACGCCGCGGCCGACGGTTTCGGGAGCTTCTGGCTGGGCCAGCACGCGTCGTGGGACGTGCTGACCTCGCTGGCCGCGATCGGGGCGGCGGTGCCGGGCATCCGGCTCGGCACCGCGATCGTGCCCACCTATCCGCGCCACCCGCTGGTGCTCGCCGGCCAGGCGCTCACGGTGCAGGCGATCACCGGCGGCCGGCTCGACCTCGGCATCGGGCCGAGCCACCGGGTGATCGTCGAGGACCAGTTCGGCTACTCCTACGACAAACCCGCGCGGCACGTCCGGGAGTACCTGGCGGCGCTGGGGCCGCTGCTGCGCGGCGAAGCCGTCGACTTCCGCGGCGCGACGCTGCGGGCGGCCGGGCAGGTCGAGGTCCCGGGCGCCGAGCCGCCGTCGCTCCTGGTGTCGGCGCTGGGGCCGACGATGCTGCGGATCGCGGGCGAGCTCGCGGACGGCACGATCACGGTCTGGGCCGGGCCGCGGGCGCTCGACGAGCACATCGTGCCGACGATCCGGGCGGCTTCGGCACAACCGCGCGTCGTCGCGATGGTCTCGGTGTCGGTGGTGTCCGATGTGGACGATGCTCGCGAACGGTTCGCCGCGCAACTCGCGATCGCCGGCGAACTGCCCGCCTACCGGGCGGTGCTGGACCGCCAAGGGCTCGCGGGCCCGGAGGACGTCGCCGTCTTCGGCGACGACGCGGCGGTGGAACGCGCGCTGCGCCGCTACGCGGCGGCGGGAGCCACCGAGCTCATCGCGGCGCCCTTCGGGACCGACGAGGAGCAGCGGCGGACCCGCCGGCTCATGGCGGCGCTGAACGGCGCGGCCTGACCTGGTGTCGTGAGTGGCGATGGTCGCTGGAGAGCCTGTTTGCAAACTTGCTCTGCGTGGCGGTGCGGGTGGCGGAACCTCAGGTGCCTTCTCGCTGTGGAATCCCCGACTCATGAATAGCCGATTCACCACGTCGGGGCTGTCCTCGCGAGAAGACCCCTGAGAACCCGCGGCGGTGCGAGTTGCGGTAGGGCGGGCTAAGCGGCTTCGCCGCTTCAAAGACAACAACCCGCCCCACCGCACCTCAACATCCCTCAGGACTGGGGCATCACATCGCCGGGACCTTGTCGAGGAAGCCGTGCACCGCCCGGATCCGGGCGTTCTCGTCGAGGACCGCGACGTCGAAGCCGACCACCACGGCTTCGCCGCCCGCCGGGCCGAGCTCCCAGGTGAAGCGGGCGATGTCGTGGTGGGCGTCGAAGACCTCGCCCGGGCGGAACGCGTAGTCCGGGAACTGGGCCTGCACGGCCGCGATCGTCGCGTCGATGGCCTCCCGGCCCCGCACGTCGGCCAGCGGGTCGGTGTAGGTGCCGCCGTCGGCCCAGAGTTCGTCGACCATCGCGCGGCGCTTGTCGGCGTCCCGCTCGTTCCAGGTGGCGAGGTAGCGGTCGAGGAGCTCGTTCATGGTGGAAACCCTTCCGTTCTGCGGTTCGGTGAGCACCACTGTGCGGCGCGGAAGTCATCGCGTCGATTACCCGGGAGGTAATGGTGCCGGCGGCTAATGTCGTGGTGTGACAACGGTGAAACAGCGCCAGGTGGGCGTGCTGCTCCGGGAATGGCGGGAGCGTCGGAGGCTGAGCCAGCTGCAGCTCTCGCTGGACGCCGACATCTCGACGCGGCACCTCAGCTTCGTCGAGACCGGCCGCTCGAAGCCCACCAAGGAGATGATCCTGCGGCTCACCGAACGGCTCGACGTGCCGCTGCGGGAGCGCAACAGCCTGCTGCTGGCGGGCGGTTACGCCCCGGCCTACCCGGCGAGCGGCCTGGACGTGCCGGAGCTGGCGGCCGTGCGAGCGGCGCTGCGCCAGGTGCTCGCCGGGCACGAGCCGTACCCGGCGCTGGTCGTCGACCGGGCGTGGCAGCTGGTCGAGAGCAACGCCAGCGTCGGGCTGCTCCTCGAAGGCGCGGCCGCGGATCTGCTGGCGCCGCCGGTGAACGTCCTCCGGCTGAGCCTGCACCCCGAGGGCGTGGCGCCGAACATCGCCAACCTCGGCGAGTGGCGCGCCCACGTCCTCGGCCGGCTGCGCCGCCAGGCCGCGGCGACCGCGGACCCGGCGCTGGCCGAGCTGCTCGCGGAGCTCCGCGACTACCCGTGCGACCAGCCGGAACCGGAGGTCGAGCTACCGGGGGCGAGCGATGTCGTGGTGCCGCTGCGCCTCCGCCACGGCGACCGGGAGCTGTCGCTGCTCAGCATGACGACGGTCTTCGGCACCCCGCTGGACGTGACGGTCGCGGAACTGGCGATCGAGTCCTTCTTCCCGGCGGACCAGTCCACAGCGGACTTCCTCCGCGCACGCGCCCCGATTTCCCGTGAACCGTCCACAGGCTCCGATGAGTTGTCCACAGAGGACTTCAATTTCAATGGAAATCGGACCTTCGATTTCCATTGAGCGTTTTTCATCCTGGTCGGTCCGCAGCCGCGGGTCGCAAAGCTGCACGTCGGTGAGGTGTCGCATGCGCCGCAGGCGCATAGCCCACCTACGACGCCGGCACCGCCGCGGGTTCTCAGAGGTTTCCTGGCGAGGACGGCCCTGACGCCGTGTATTGGGCATACATAAGTCAGGGCACCCACAGTCCAGGGAGCCATTGAGGTTCCGCTACCCGCACCGCCACGCAAAACGAGGTTGGAAAAGCCTCATTGAAATTGGGGACCTCCGGGTCAGGCGGGGGATTCGTCGGCTATGGCTGAGATGAAGGCGCTGGAGTCCTTGGGGTTCAGGGCCCGGGTGCAGACCTGCTCGAACGACTTCAGGTAGTCCGCCGTGTCCTCGGGCTTGTCCAGGAACCGGGAGTTCGCCGAGTCGCCCAGGTGCACGACCTGCGGGTCGGCGTCGTCCGGGAAGGAGAACACCGCGATCCGGTCGCCCATCAGCGGATGCTCGCCGGTGCGGAACGGCAGCACCTGGATCGTGACGTTGCGCCGGTAACCCAGCAGCACCAGGTGCTCCAGCTGCTGGCGCATGACCGCGGGGCCGCCGACGGCGCGCCGCAGCGCCGCCTCGTCGAGCACCGCCCACAGCTCCAGCGGGCTCTCCCCGAGCAGCCGCTGCTGCCGGGTGGAGATCACCGTCAGCCGCTCCTGCAGCTCGTCCGCCTCGCCGGCGGTCAGCAGGGCCCGGCTGTACTCGGCGGTCTGCAGCAGCTCCGGCAGCGGATCCGAGCCGTAGCAGCTGACCGCCTTCGCCGAGGTCTCCAGGCCGAGGTAGGTCTGCAGGCCGGGCCGCTGCGCGGTGCTCGGGTACTGCTGCCACCAGCCGCGCTGCTTGGAGTCCTGCGCGAGGTCGACCAGCGTCGAGAGCTGCTCGGTCGTGGCGCCGTAGAACTCGGCCATCAGCCGCACGTCGGAGGTGCGCACCGGCACCCGGCCGAGTTCGATCTGGCTGATCTTGCCCTGGGAGCAGTCCAGGTGAGCGGCGACTTCGCGGTGCGTGCGGCCGGCGGATTCGCGCAGTCGCCGCAATTCGCTGCCCAGCCGTCGACGGTGCACGGTCGGACTCTTACGCACCGGACACCCCGCCGGAAGCAGTTCGGAATCTTCTCACCCGAACGAGCATCGCACACGACGATCGCAACATCGAGTACTGAGACCGAGTATTAATACTTTCCCGGCCGAATGACCCGTGACCTGCGACGACGGCTCAGCTGGTCGGCATCTTTCCGGTCACGACGAACACCACTCGGCGGGCCACAGAGACGGCGTGGTCGGCGAAGCGCTCGTAGAACCGGCCCAGCAGCGTGACGTCCACCGCGGCCGCCACCCCGTGCGACCACTCCGGGCTCATCAGCACGGTGAAGAGGTGGCGGTGGAGGTCGTCCATCTCGTCGTCGTCCTCTTCGAGCCCGCGCGCGGCCTCGACGTCCTGCGTGCGGATCACGGTGCGGACCCGGCCGGCCAGCTTGACGGCGATCCGGCCCATCTCGGCGAAGTACGGCTGCACGTCCTGCGGCAGCACGGCGTTCGGGTGGCGGCGGCGCGCGGTCTTGGCCACGTGCAGCGCCAGGTCGCCCATCCGCTCCAGGTCTTCGGCGGCGTGGATGGCGGAAATGACCGTGCGCAGGTCGCCGGCCACCGGCGCCTGCAGCGCCAGCAGGCCGAAGGCGTGCTCCTCGACGCGGGCCCGCGCCTCGTCCACCTGCGCGTCCTCGTCGAGGACCTGCTCGGCGAGCGACAGGTCGGCCTCCAGGAGAGCCTTCGTGGCGCGCTCCATGGCGGTGCCGACCATGGCCGACATCGAAGCGAGTTCATCGGCCAGCACGCCGAGCTGTTCCTGGTAAACCTCACGCATGACAACCAGGGTACTTCCCGCCGGAATCGGACAGAATGCCCTGTGGTGAACCGCCGGTGAACGGGCCGTGATGAACCAGTACTCGCGGCTCGGAGCGGTTCAGCCGCAGAGGTCCGTTCCGGCGTTCACCGTGGACAGCCCGTCCGGCACGGCCGGCGGCTGGTTCGGGTCCGCGGGCTGCTGCTGCATCAGGCCATTCGCTGCCACGGCACCCCCGCCGCTGGGCGTGGCGGTGACGGCCGCGGGTCCGCCGTTGCCCGACATGATCGGGGCGTCGTCGAGGATCGCCTGGAACAGCGACTTGGTGTCGCCCTCCCGCAGCACCTCCATGCCCTGCTCGTCGGCGTAGCCGGTCGTGGGCACGGTGATGAAGGTCACCCGGCTGGCGTCCAGGCCCTGCATCTGCTGGCCCAGGTCCATCAGCCGGTCGACGCCGATGTTCTCGCCGAAGGTGTTCGCGCTGACCGCCTTGACGAAGTCGCCCAGCTTGCCCGGGTCGAGCAGCACCTGGCTGGACATCGTCTTGCGCAGCAGCGCCGACAGGAACAGCTGCTGGCGCTGCATCCGGCCGTAGTCCGAGGTCGGGTCGCCCTTGACGTGGCGGGCGCGCACGTAGTTCAGCGCCTGCTCACCGGTGAGGGTCTGCCGGCCGGCCTGGGGCAGCACGGTCCCGAGCGTGGAGTCGATGATCGGCTTCTCGGTGCAGATCTCGACGCCCTGCACCGCGTCCACCATGGACTTGAAGCCCTGGAAGTCGATGCCCAGGAAGCTGTTCACGCGCAGACCGGAGATCTGCTGGATGACCTTCGTCGTGCACAGCGGACCGCCGACGGCGTAGGCCGAGTTCAGCCGCACGCCCTTGTCCGCCGGAACCTGCTCGCCGGTGTACTTGCCGGTCGTCGCGTCCCAGCGCTCGCAGGTGGGCCGGTCGACCTTGAGGTCGCGCGGGAACGACACCAGCACGACCCGGCTCCGGTCGGCCGGGATGTGGGCGATGATCGTGGTGTCCGAGCGCGCCCCGGGCTCGTCCTGCTCGCTGCCCACGCCGTCCTCGGCGGTGGCGCCCGCCCGGGTGTCCGAGCCGACCAGCAAGAAGTTCTGGTCGCCGGTCTGCTTGGCGATCTCCTTGATGGAGTCCGAATTCGGGTCCAGCGCCTGGACCGACGGCGGGCCCCAGAGCGTGGTGGCGCCCCAGGCGATGCCGAGGGTCAGGAACACGGTCAGCGACGCGGCCATCGCCACCGCCATCACGATCAGGTTCGTGCGGCGCTTGCGCTGCTTCTTCTTCCACTCCATCCGGGACTGGCCGTCGCGTCCCTCGACGAAGTCGAACGGGATGTCGGTGCCGAGCTCCGGCTCGCGGCGCTTGCCCAGCAGCCACGAGTACTTCTTGCGCCGGGCTTCCTCTTCGGCGGCGATCTCGTCGTGGACCGCGGAGAACCGCGCCAGCGTGGCGTCGATCTCCTTGATGTCGTTCTTGCGCTCCTCGCCCGTCTCACCGGGCTCGTCGGCGTCATCGACGTCGTCCAGGTCGTCGAAGTCGTCGAGGCCGTCGAGCTCGGCGGGCGCGACGATCGCCGTCTCCTCGGCGTCCGAGGTCGGCGGCGCCACCGGCTTGGCGATGGTGGTCTTGTCGTCCCGCTTGGGGCGCGCGACCATCGCGGTCTTCTCGGCCGGCGGCGGGCCCGCGGGCACGGCCGGGTGCTGGGTGGTGGCTTCCAGGTCCTCGTTCACCGGAGGCGGCACCGGGCGGCCCGCGGCGGGGCGCGGCGCGCGGCGCGGCGGCTTGGTGGGCGCAGGGGCGGACTCGCCGGTCAGCGCCTGGGTTATTCGGGTCGGTTCGGCCGCGGGCGGCTCGGCGGGTGCGCCGTTGCGGGCGGGCGGCTGACCGGGGGCTCCGCCGCGCATGGGCGGCTCGATCGGAGCGACGTTGCCGACGGGCCGCTCCGGCATGCCGTTGCGGGCCGGGGGCTCTGCTGGGGCGCCGTTGCGACCCGGCCGTTCGACCGGGGCCCCGTTGCGGCCGGCGGGCGGCTCTACGGGTGCGCCGTTGCGGCCGGCGGGCGGCTCTACGGGTGCGCCGTTGCGGCCGGCGGGCGGCTCTACGGGTGCGCCGTTGCGCCCAGCGGGCGGCTCTACGGGTGCGCCGTTGCGTCCGGCGGGCGGCTCCGCGGGTGCGCCGTTGCGGCCGGCGGGCGGCTCTACGGGTGCGCCGTTGCGCCCAGCGGGCGGCTCCGCGGGTGCGCCGTTGCGCGTCGGGAGGTCGGCAGGGGCGCCGTTGCGTGCGGCCGCTCCACCGGCGAACGCTGCGGCGGCACCGCCGAGGTTCGGGCGGGCGCGGCCCGAAGGGCCGTCGGCGGGCCGTGCGGGGGCCTCAGGGCGCGCGCGGCGGCGGCCCTGGCGGGGCTGCTCGCCGTTCGGAGCCTGGGGGGCGTGGGAGCCCGCCGCAGGCGGCGCCCAGCCGGGCGGCGGCGTGGCGGGCGGGGTGCCGGGGTTCGGCGGCGGCGCGGGGCGGGAGCGGCGCGACGCGCCCTCCGGCGCGGTCCACCCGCGCGGGTCTGACTGCTCCGCCGGGCCCGGCGGGATGTTCTGGGGCGGTCGCGCGGCGCGGCGCGGTTTCGACGCCTGCGGCGGCTGCGGTGCCGGGGGTGCTTGCGGGGGTTCCGGCTCGGCGGCGCGACGGTGGTTGGAGCCGTTGCCCGGGGCCTTGCCGTGCTTGGAGAGCAGGTCGATGACGCGGGTGCCGCCCGTGCCGTCGTCGCTCAATGCGCGCCTGCGTCGACCGGTCGAAGCGGCGGTGGCGTTGTCGGCGACGTCCTCGTCGGGGCGGGAACGCCGGTGCCCGAATTCGCCATGCCGGGGGTCTTGCGGCACGCGTTTTCCCTCCCACCTGCGAAAGCCAACGGTCTACGACTACTGCCGACGCGCTCGATACCCCCCGACGCGTATCGGTCGGCGCCTACGAGATAGTACGGCCGATCGCCCGAATTGACGATAGTGGGCGACAATTTCTTCACAATCAGTGCACGATCATGCCCTGGACCTCGTCGAATGCGGCCAACTGTGCTATGCAGGTTGACCGGAGTAAATGTTTCTCGAATACACCCTGTGCTTTCGCATGATCGCGATCAGTAACCGTCGGCCCGCCGACCCGCGGCCCCGCGCCGTCCCGCTGCAATTCCGGCCAAACGGACTTCGGCTCCGGTCCGGTACGCGACCGCGTTGCGCCCCGACTGCTTCGCGGCGTAGAGCAGAGCGTCCGCGCTGAGCAGCTGCTGCTCGGCCGACACCGGCGCGGAATCGGCCGTGGTGTGCTCGTGCGCCACGCCGGCGCTGACCGTCACCCGCAGCCCCGGTGCCATCTGCGCCCACGGGAACCGCTCCACCCGGCAACGTGCTGCTTCGCACACCGCGACGGCGGCCGCGGGCTCGATGTCCGGCAGCACCAGGACGAACTCCTCGCCGCCGTAGCGGGCGCAGAACGCGCCGGTCGGCAGCACCTCCTGCAGCAGGTCCACGACGCGCTGCAGCACCCGGTCGCCGAGCAGGTGCCCGTAGGTGTCGTTGACCTGCTTGAACCAGTCCAGGTCGACCAGTGCCACGGCCAGCCCGTGGTCGGTGCCGACGTGGTCGGCCAGCAGGTCGGCCAGTCGTTCGTCGAGGTAGCGGCGGTTGTAGCTGGCGGTCAGGCTGTCCCGCAGGCTCTGCTCGCGGGCCTCCGCGTGCTCCCGGCGCAGCCGGTTGACCTCGTGCCGCAGCTGCTCCGGCACCCGCGGCGCGTCCGCGGTGGACTTCAGGTCCAGCGCCGACCGCAGGTGGTGGTACGCCTGCCGCCACTGGCCGCGCGACGCGAGCAGGCTCGCGATCGACTCGTGCAGCTCGGCCATCCCGGTCCCGTTGGCCAGGTCCTGCCGGGAACGCCTGCCTGGAGGCAGCGCGATGGGCGGCTCGTCGTCACGCAGTGGCTCCGGCCCGGCGAAACCGTTGCGCAGTCCGGTCATCGCACTCACCTCCCGTCCGTGGTGTCGTCGGGTGGGACGGATCGCTTGAGCTGCTCTGACTCGCGCACCGCCCTAATTCGCTCGACCGGCTGACCCTGGCCTGGTCCGAATTGGCGAGCGCCGCGCGAATCCGCAGCTGCCTTGGATGTGTACCGGGCGGAGGGGTGTGTGTGGAAGCAAAACGGATCGGACCCACCCGCACGGACGAGCAGACCAGTGTGTGTTTCTCATCACCGCATTGCAAGTTCATCGGTTTGGCCCGTCCTTCGCGTTACAGCGCTTGAGCGCGCAACAATTACCAGGATGGACAAGGCGCGAATCCGTGCATTCGGCCGTCCATCAGCACCAGGTGTTGCGAACCGATCTGATGGCCGGTGGTGCTGCCCGCCGACCTGGTGGTCACCTCGACTCCGACCACCCAGATCTCGCCGCGCGGCTTGGCGCCGTCCGGGGCGAAACCCGGATCCGGCCGCAGCGTCGACAATGCCGGGTCGAGTTCGACCGTGATCGTTCCGAGATCGCAGGTCTGGTCCTGGAAATCGGGATGTTGCGTGCGGCGGAAGAACTCCTGTTGCGCTTGGGGTCCTTGCGCCGCGGCGGAGTTGTTCTCCGCGAAGTACTGCTCGGACAGTCGCATCGACTCGGATTCGGTTGGCGGCTGGGCACATCCGGCCGCGAAAAGCAGCGCCGACACGCCGACGAGGAAAACCGATCGGTGGCGAATTCGGCGCGCCGCAACGGAATCGCGGGTCGTGGTGCGCTGCGCGGTCACTCAGCCGCCGCTGCTGTCGATCTCCGCGCCGACCGGCACGGTGGCGTCCTCCGGGTCGTCCAGCCAGCCCTCCGGGAGCACGACCTTGCCCGCCGATCCCTGGCGGCCGCGCGGGCCCTCGCCGTCGGCCGGGAACGGCACGTCCGGGTCGAGCCCGGCGAGCAGGTCGTCGAGCTGGGCGAGGCTGGACACCAGGCCGAACTGGTGGCGCAGATCGGAGCCGACGGGGAAGCCGCGCAGGTACTGCGCCATGTGCTTGCGCAGGTCGCGCAGGCCCTTCTCCTCTCCCATGTGGTCGGCGAGCAGCTCGGCGTGCCGCCGGAGCACGGCGGCGACCTCGCCCAGCTTCGGCCCGGGCGGGATCGGCCGGCCGGCGAACGCGGCCTGCAGGTCGCGGAACAGCCACGGGCGGCCGAGGCAGCCGCGGCCGACCACCACGCCGTCGCAGCCCGTCTCGGCCATCATCCGGAGCGCGTCGTCGGCGCTGAAGATGTCGCCGTTGCCCAGCACCGGGATCGTCTTGACGTGCTCCTTGAGCCGCGCGATGGCGGTCCAGTCGGCGGTGCCGGAGTAGCGCTGGGCCGCGGTGCGGCCGTGCAGCGCGACGGCCGCGGCGCCGTTCTCCTCGGCGAGGCGGCCCGCGTCGAGGTAGGTGATGTGGTCGTCGTCGATGCCGATGCGGAACTTCACCGTCACCGGGACGCCCGCCGGTTCGGCGGCGCGGACCGCGGCCGAGACGATCTCGGCGAACAGCCGCCGCTTGTACGGCAGGGCGGAGCCGCCACCCTTGCGGGTGACCTTCGGCACGGGGCAGCCGAAGTTCATGTCGACGTGGTCGGCGAGGTTCTCGTCGACGATCATCTGCACGGCCTTGCCCATGGTCACCGGGTCGACGCCGTAGAGCTGCATGGAGCGGGGGTGCTCCTCCGCGTCGAAGGTGATCATTTCCAGGGTCTTCGGGTGCCGTTCGACCAGCGCGCGGCTGGTGATCATCTCGCACACGTACAACCCGGCGCCGTACTCCCGGCAGAGCCGCCGGAAGGCGACGTTGGTGATGCCGGCCATCGGCGCGAGCACCACCGGCGGATCGACCTCGTAGGGGCCGATCTTCAAGGCGGGCTTGGACAAGGTGGCGGTCACGCTGCCCATTGTCGCTGACGCCCGAAACGACCTTCAGCCGCCGCGACATCGATGGTCGCGCCGGGGTCATCGCCGACCGCGGACCGCCCGCACAGCCGCGGAGGCGCGGCGGAAGGCGGTGGTGTTTTCGCACGAAAACGGCCATCTTGTCCGCATGATCGCCTATCGCGGCTCAGGACCGTACTGCTACTCGCACAGCCTCGTCATGATGCTCGGTGCGGATGCGCCGGACGTCGGCGTCGTGGAGACGCTGACCGGGAGCCCGTTCGGCGTGCAGCTGGTCGGCGGGTCGCTGCCGTTCTTCGATCCGCCCGGCTGGGACCCCGAGATCGGCGTGGACGACGCCATGGCGGCCCTCGGTTGGGCCGCGGAGACCACCAGCGGAGGTGACGTCGATGCCGCGCTGGATCGTCTCTCGGCGAGCCTGGCGAACGGTCCGGTCATGGTCGGCCCCGTCGAGATGGGGCATCTGCGGTACCAGCCGGGCATGACCGGGCCGGTCGGCGCGGACCACTACCTCGTGGCACTCGGCATCGACGACGAGCACGTGCTGCTGCACGACCCGCAGGGCTACCCGTACGCACGCCTGCCGGTGGGCGACTTCGTCGCGGCGTGGGCAGGCGACACCATCGACTACGGCGAGCCGTTCACCTTGCGCACGAACTTCCATCGGACCGCGCAGGTCGATCCGGATGACGCCATCCGCGCATCGCTCGACCGCGCGGCCCACTGGTTGCGCGCCGAGCCGGGCAGCGGCACCGCCGCGCTCGCCCTGGCGGAGCTGTTCGAATCCGGCTGCGAGGACGACATGCGCGAACAGCTCGTCGACTTCGTGATCCGCGTTGGCGCGCGGCGGCTGTCGGACGCCGCGACGTGCTTGCACCGGGTCGGTCGCACCGAGGCGGCGGTCGTCCTCGCCGAGCAGGCGCGGCTGGTCGGTGCGCTCCAGCACCCGCTGGTCACCGGCGACGACCGCGCAGCAGCTGCGGTACTGCGCGCGCTCGCCCCGACCTACGACGTCCTGCGTGGCCACCTGGACGCGGGATAGGGCGCGGTCGGCAGTTCGCAGCCCAGCGTGGCCTGAAGCGGTCAGGGGGCCGCGGCGGGCCTTCTGGGGGGCCAGGCTTCAAACATGGCGGATCCCCAGTGCATCCACATGAAGCCCGAGGACTTCGAGCACCTGTCCCGGGTGCTCACCGCGGTCGGCGAGGACATGCAGACCGGGTGGAACCGGCACCGGGCGGCGATCGAGGCGGGTGAGTCGCGCATCGGCCGCGATCCGCTGGGGAGTGCGTTCCGGCGCGAATACGGCCCGGCCAGGGAATCCGTTGTTGCGCTGGCGGATCCGTTGCCGGGGCGGTGGCTGACGCAGGGGAAGAACGGCACGGACGCGGTGGCGATCTACTTCCTCGCCCAGCAGGACGCCGCCGGCTGCTTTCCGCGATAGGAGGGATCGTGTTCATCCCGGAACCGGCCGACCCGAACGGACTCTGGAATGCCGTGAAATCGACGGACGCCGAGTTCTGGTGGTGGCCCGAAACCGACCAGGACCGCATGCGCGAGCTGGCCGGAGCCTGGCGCGACGCCTCGCTGTCGTTCACCACACCTCCTGTCCATTCCGGCGAATTCGGCGAAGCGTGGCCGGACTCGGCGGGGCAGATCTTCGCGACGCACGTCGGCCACATCGTTGCCGCGACCGGTGTGGTGCGGCTGAGTTGTGTGCAGCAGGGCCACCACGTCGCCTTGTTCGCGGATATCGTCGAGGCCACCAAAAGCAAGATCAGCAACCTCATCTTCAGCAACAGCGAGGCGTACGGGGCGCTTCCGAAGATGCGGGAGAGGCTCGGCTCGTTCGCCGCGGACGTGGCCATCCAGGTCCGGCGCATCGTGGACGACGCCGCTCAGCAGGTCGAGTACCTCGATTCCGGTGTGGCCAGTCAGCGCAAACCCGGGGACGCGTTCGGGGAGTTCGGCGACATCGTGGCGTACATGACCGACGAGATGGTCGACAACTCCAAGGATCCCAGGGTTCTCGACCTGCAGGAGAAGAACCGGCCCGGCGGAATCCTGAGCGGTCTGGAGAAGGCCGGCGCCTACGTGGACTGGGGCAACCTCGTCAAACCCGGCGGGGAATGGGACCACAAGTCGAAGATCCTGGCCATGACGGTCGAGGACAACACGTACACGCCCATTCCCGGGGTGCCCGGCGAGATCCGGTACGACACGTGGTCGAACATCCACTACGGCTACGTCGGGCTGGAGGCGGGGTTCAGCGAGGACGAGCTGCACGCCGGCGCGAACGTCGCCGACTACGGCACGCAGGACCGGACCGACCCGACGGACCAGGCCGCCGTGCAGTTCGGCATGGACCTGCACGAGAAGTACGGGCCGGAGGAGCTCACGCCCGAGATCGTGCAGCAGGAGATCGTCGCGAACTACGCCGACCTGGTCCGGTCCGGCGTGATCCGTCCGATGTGACCCCCGATCAGCCGATCCGGCGGTACTGCTGGGTGTCGTCGCGGTCGCGGAGCACCACGCCCGCCGCCTGGAGCTGGTCGGCCAGGTCCGCCGCCGCGCCGGCCTGCTTGTCGGTCAGCGCCCGGGCGCGGGCGCGCAGCAGCCCGTTGGCGTGCTCGTCGAGGCCCGGCTGTCCGTCCGTCCAGCGCCGGAACTCCCGTTCGTGCGGATCGCTCATGCCCGCCCACGGGTAGCCGAAGCGCTCGAAGGTGGTGCGCACGGCGGTCTTGGAGAGGTCGGAGGCCTTGTGGCGGGCGATCTGCTTCGTCTGCGCGTCGAGGAACACCAGTTCCTTGCCGTCCAGGAACACCGAGCCGATCGCGTCGCGCGGGATGTGGCGGTCGGCCCCGTCCTGCCGCAGGCCCACGCACGCGGCGTTGACCGTCAGGACCAGGGCTTCCTTCTGCGCCGTGCTCGCCAGCCAGGCACCGATCAGGAGGCCGGCGAGGGTGAGGACGGGCACCGCCCAGACGGTCGGCAGGGCGGCGGCCAGCCGCAGCGGGCCGGGCGCATCGCCGACGGCGTCGACGATCCACTCCACGACCGGTTTGACGAGGAACCCCAGGCCGAAACCGGCGGCGCCGCAGCCTGTTCCGAGCAGCCACAGCACGACGTTGGACATGCGGAGGGTGACGGAGGTTTCGGTGGGGGTCATGCGGGTTCTCCAGCGGGTTCGCACGGGTGGGAGAGCAACTTCGCGACGATCCGGCGCAGCATCGGCCGCGGGTCGCGGCCGGGGTCGGCGTTGACGAAGGCGCCGTCGATGACGACCTCGATCGCCTCCGCCGTCTCATGTGGATCCAGCGCCGGATCGATGGCTCCGGCGCGGATGCCGCGCTCGACGAGTTCCGCGAACCCCGCGCGCAGGATCGCCGAGTTCTGGCCGATGACCTGCGCCAACTCGGGGTCCTTGCCGGCCTGCCGCAGGATTTCGACGAGGAGGCCGGGGGCGATCGGGCTCATCGCCTCGGCCGCCAGCTCGTCCACCATCGTCAGGATCGACGCCACCGGGTCCTCGCCCGCGGTGCACCGCTGCACCAGCTCGCGGGAGGTGGGCAGGTCCTGTTCGAACACCGAGCGGAACACGGCGCGCTTGTCGGCGAAGTAGTAGAAGACGCTTCCCGAGCTGACGCCCGCGGCCTTCGCGATCTCCGCCGCGGAGGTGTTCTCGAAGCCCCGCTCCGCGAACAACGTCGCGGCCGCCTCCGTGATCGCCTTGCGCCGCGCTGCGGAGCGTGCCGGGTCGACTGTTCGAGCCATGCCACCAGGCTAGCAAATTAACTGAGTACTCAGTTAAAGAATCAGACCGGAAGAGGGGGCGCCTCCGGCCGGATGGCCGACAGGCGCCCCTCCTACTGCCTTCTCGCATCGTGGAATCTTGGTTCTGTTTCCGCAATTTCAATGGAAATCGGACCTCTGATTTCCATTGAAATTGCGTTCCGCCGCGGTGCGGTCCGGTCAGAACGTGGCGTTGGTGCAGGCCAGGCGGCCGCCCGCCGTGCCCGCCTTGCCGGGCTCCGTGTGGGTGTGCATCTCGTGGATCACGAACGACTTCGCGTCCTGCCGGTTGTCGAAGGACCAGTTGCCCTCCGCGGTGGCCGTGCCGTTGCCCTGGGCGTCGGTGTGGAAGTCCAGCCACACCTCGTTCTGCGGGTTCGCGTAGGCCGGGTCGACCGACGGCTTCACCGGGTCGGCCTTCTCCTGGAAGTGCGGGCCCGCGTCTTCGCCGGTGGGGCCGCAGGGCTTGGTGTGCACGTGGGCGCCGTAGTCGCGGTTCGGCTGCAGGCCCTCGACGTTCACCGCGATCTTGGTCTGGCCGTTGGTGCGCTCCGAGGACAGGTTGACGCGGGAACCGGCCGGGACCTGCTCGGGGTTGTAGGTGATCGCGGTGGCGCCTTCCTTGTAGGGCTCGAAGGTCGCCGACGTCTGCTTGGCGGCCTGGTGCTCGCCGTGTTCCTGCGTCGCGGGCTGCTCGGAGGGCGCCGGGGCCTGCCCGCCGCCGCATCCGGCGATCAGCACGGCCGCCGTGCACAGGCCGAGGACCGAGCCGGTCAGGCGAGAGCTCTGGTGAAGCATGAGGTATCCGTCCTTTGTCATCACTGTCCGAATCGACGCCGATTCTGCCCGCGATCGCCGACGCGCCGAAACCGGCGTCCAGCGGTGGCCCGGATCGAGCGTATGGCGGCGGGCGGTCCGTGTCCTGTCGTATGAACAGGGGTACGAAAGCCGCAGATCGCGTCCCAGATGGCGAGCGGCCGGCCGGACGGGCGGGGCGAGATCATAGATTGTGGGCATGGGGTTATCGCGGGGCGCGGATCGGACCTGGCTGGTGGCGTTGGCCACCGCTATGTGGGGCACCGATGCCCTGTGGCGGCAGCCGCTCGCGACGAGCCTGCCGTCGGCGAGCGTGGTGTTCTGGGAACACGTGATCATCGTGGTGCTGCTGGCGCCGTTCCTGCCGCGCGCTTTGCGTGCTCTGCGGGCCTGCGGCTGGCGGGAACGCGTCGCGATCATCGTCGTCGGGGTCGGCTCGTCCGCGCTCGCGA
Source organism: Saccharopolyspora sp. NPDC045941 (assembly GCF_056431445.1). Lineage (NCBI taxonomy): Bacteria > Bacillati > Actinomycetota > Actinomycetes > Pseudonocardiales > Pseudonocardiaceae > Saccharopolyspora > Saccharopolyspora sp. NPDC045941. The sequence continues at coordinate 72,835 of NZ_JBWKKU010000021.1, read as the reverse complement.
CCGCGCTGTTCACCGCCGCTTTCAAGTACGGCGACCCCGTGACGCCGCTGGTTCTGCAGAAGCTGCAGCCGATCTTCGCGGCCGTCGCCTCGTTCGCCCTGCTGCGCGAGAAGTTGCGCGGGCGCTATTTCGCCTTCGCGATCCCGGCCCTGATCGGGGCCTGGCTGCTGGCGTTCAAGAACCCGCTGCACATCGAGGTTTCGCAGGTGGTGCCTGCGCTGCTGGCGCTGGGCGCCGCGGTGCTGTGGGCGGCCGGGACGGTGCTGGGGCGGTTCGTCAGCCGCAGCGTTCCCGCGCGGGACGTCACGACCCTGCGGTTCGCCATCGGGCTGCCGGCGGCGTCGGTGATCTTGCTGTTCAGCGGGTCGCCGGTGGCGGTGGGCTGGCACAACGCGTTCGGGCTGGTGCTGCTGGCGCTGATCCCCGGGTTGCTCGCGCTTTGGCTCTACTACATCGGTTTGAGCACCACTCCTGCTGCGCGGGCGACGCTCGCCGAGCTGTCGTTCCCGGCGACGGCGGCGATCGTCGGCGTCTTCGTGCTGGGGGCGGAGTTGAGCGCGACCCAGTGGGTCGGGTTCGTGATCGTGGTGGCGATGGTGGCCGGGCTCGGCTGGCACGAGCGGGTCAGCACCACGAAGCTCGTCGAAGTTCCGGAGACGACGCGGGTCTGACCCCGGCGCGTTCCAGCGGCCGTGTTGGTTGCTGCAGGACGGTATTGGGCGTGATGGCGCTTGCCTGGGAAGTGGCGAAGTGCGGTGCGAGTTCTCGAGCCGTCGCGATGGGCGCTCAGCGGGCTTGCGGGCACCCGCCTTCGGGTGGGGGCTCAGGGGGCTGCGCGCCAGCCGCGCTTGCGGCCTCGGGGGATGATCACCGCCGCGATCGTCACGGCCGCGATCACGACCGTCGCCGCCGTTGCCACCACTGCCGCCGTCACCTCTGGCGTCGTGTCCACGGGCGGTGGCATGTGGACCGCTGCCGGGACGACGGGCGGCTTTCCCCCTGCGGTGGGGAATTCCGCCGTCAGCGCTGCGTCCGGATCGATGACTCCGCTGCCGAGCAGCGGGTCCGGGGCGTTGCCGGGCGGCGGGTAGGCGGTGTCGCGCAACCGGCGTGCCACCTCCTGCGGGGACAGCGCCGGGCGGTACGACAGGACGAGCGCTGCGGCGCCCGAGACCTGCGCCGCCGCCACCGCGTCGCCGCCCGAGACGAACAGGCCGTTGCCGCGCGGGCCGATCCCGGTCATCATCGCGCCCGGGGCGGCGAGGTCGACCTTGATCTCGGGTGCCGAGGCGCGGACCGGGGCGCCGTTCGGGGCGATCGCCGAGACCGCGATCACCTCGGGATATGCGCCGGGGAACGACGGGACCGCCTTGTCCGGGTCGCCGGTCGAAGCGGGCGCGATGACGACGGCTCCGGCCGCCGTGGCATCCCGGACTGCGGCGGCGAGAGCGCCGTTGCCCTCGGTGACCGCGGCCGAGACCTGGATGACCCGGGCCCCGCCCGCGATCGCCGAGCGGATGCCGTTGGCCACACCGTCCGCCGTGGCGTTGCCCGCCTGGTCGGTGGCGCGGACGGCCACGATGCGCGCGCCGGGGGCGATGCCGGTGAACCCGCCGCCCTGGCGGGGCGTGGCGGCGATCAGGCCCGCCACGAAGGTGCCGTGGCCGACGCAGTCCTCCCCGGCGTTGACGACCCGGCCGGCCAGGGCCGGGGACGTCGCGTCCACGCCGGTGTCGACGACCGCGACCGTCACGCCCGCGCCGTTCGCGTGCTGCCAGGCGCGGTCGGGACGGAGCATCGCCTGCGCCCACGGGATGTCGTTGGTGTCCACTGTAGACGCCGTGCGGCAGCCCTGGTAGATCGACAGGACCGGGGTGATCGGTGGCAGGTCCGGCGCGGCGCTCGCCGCCGGAGCGGAAAGCATCGAGATGACCCCGAAAACGGCCGACCACTTGGCACAAGTTCGCACGCCCCGAAGCTATGCCCTGACGCCCGAAGGCGACACGTCCCGAAAAGGGGATCGCCGTGCCGGGGCGGCCGCCGCCGGGTCTGCTGAGTCCGCAAGTTCATTGAGGTTTTTCCAACCTCGTTTTGCGTGGCGGTGAGAGGCTCCCTGGTCTGTGGGTGCCCCTCCTGATGTATGTCCAGTACACGGCGTCAGGGCCGTCCTCGCCGAGGGAACCCCGGAGGGGGCACCGTGAACCCGCGGTGTGAGTGTCGTAGGTGGGTTATGCGCCTGCGGCGCATGCGACACCCCATCGACATGCAGCTTTACGGACCCGCGGCTGCGGGCCGACCAGGATGAAAAACTTCGATTTCAATGGAAATTGCGGCCGGACGGCGTGTCGCTCCGCGACACGCCGAAGGTTGTGGATGACTCCCGCAAGTTCCATTGAAATTGGACCTTCGATTTCAATGGAAATTGCGGACCCCTGGGAGTGGTCAGAGGGGGAGGTCGGAGGGGTGGAGGTTCCGGAGGTCTTCGAGGGTCGGCGACTGGAGGGCGCTGATGCGGCCCGCTTGTCGGGTCATCGTCGACTCCAGGAGCTGGCGGGCGTAGCGGGCGTTGCCGAAGTTCCGGTCTCGCGGCACCTGCTCGAAGTGGTCCAGCAGCGCCGCTCGGACGGCCTCGCCGCACTCGTAGCCGTTGGTCTCCGCCGTGCGCTCGAAGATGCTGACCAGCTCCGATGCCGTGTAGTTCTCGAACTGCACGTGGCGGGAGAACCGCGAACCCAGGCCCGGATTCGAGTCCAGGAAGTCCTGCATCTCCGCCGGATAGCCCGCGACGATCACCACCACCTCGTCGCGGTGGTCCTCCATCAGCTTCACCAGCGTGTCGATCGCTTCGCGGCCGAAGTCGTTGCCGCCCGAGGACGTCAGCGTGTACGCCTCGTCGATGAACAGCACGCCGCCCCGCGCCCGCTCGAACGCCTCGCGGGTCAGCTGCGCGGTGTGCCCGATGTACTTGCCGACCAGGTCGGCTCGTGCGACCTCCACCAGCTGGCCCGTCGGCAGCACGTCCAGCCCGGTCAGCACCTCGCCGTAGAGCCGGGCCACCGTGGTCTTGCCGGTGCCGGGCGGCCCGGCGAACACCAGGTGGTTGCTGATCTTCGGCGTCGGCAGGCCCGCTGCGGCCCGCCGCTTGTTCGCCTCCAGCAGGTTGACCAGGTCTTCCACCGCCGACTTCACCGAGCCGATGCCGATCATCTCGCGCAGCCTGGTCAGCGCCGTCGGCTTGTCGTCCGCTGCGGATTCCGGCTCGGCGCCCACGTCTTCGGGCAGCATCCGGGACAGCTCCGGCCCGTCGGCGTCCGGCAGCGCGGCCAGCCGGACGGCCTGCCGGTCGATCATCTCCTCGAAGAGCTTGCGGGCGGCGCGGCCGTTGCCGAAGTCGGCGCCGCGGTGCATCCGCCCGAAGTGCTGGTCGAGGGCCTCGCGGGTGCCTTCGCCGAGCTCGTAGCTGTGCGCCTCGCACATCTTCCCGACGATGGTGACCAGCTCGGGCACCGAGTAGTTCTCGAACTCGATGGTGCGGTTGAACCGCGACGCCAGGCCGGGGTTGGAGGCCAGGAATCCCTGCATCTGCTCGGAATACCCGGCCGCGATGACCACCACGTCGTCGCGGTGGTCCTCCATCAGCTTCACCAGCGCGTCGACCGCCTCGCGGCCGAAGTCGGGGCCGCCGCCCTCCTGCGCGTTCAGCGTGTACGCCTCGTCGATGAACAGCACGCCGCCGAGCGCCTTGTTGAACGCCTCGGTGGTCTTGATCGCGGTGCCGCCGACGATCTGCGCGACCAGGTCGGCGCGCGCGACCTCCACCAGGTGGCCGCTGCGCAGCGCGCCGAGCGAGGCGAGCACCTCGCCGTAGAGGCGGGCGACGGTCGTCTTGCCGGTGCCGGGCGGCCCGGCGAAGATCAGGTGCCGGCTCATCGGCAGCGCGGGCAGCCCGGCCGCCTCGCGGCGCTTGGCCATCTCCGTCAGATTCACCAGCGTTGTGACCTGCTCCTTCACCCCGTCCAGTCCGACCAGCGCGGTCAGCTCGACCAGCGGCCCGGCCTCCGCGTCGGTGGTGTTGGCGTTGTCGCGGCTGTCCAGGTTCTCGATCTCCAGCCGGTCGCCGCCGCTGCCGGTGCTGTTCGGGGTGTTGACGCCCGAGCCGCCGTTGCCGGTGGCCGTGCAGTTGGTCACCGAGACCGGTTCGGTCGTCTCGACGCGGACGCCGTCGCGGGTGTTGTCGACCAGTTCGCACTCGTCGAGCGTGGCGCGGCCGCCGCCGCTCACCAGCACGCCGTGGCCGTCGTTCTTGCGGATCTTGCTGCGCAGCATGGTCAGTTCCGCGTGGTCGGCGACGGTCACGCCGTCGCCGGTGCAGTCCCGCACCTCGCAGTCCCGGAACATGCCGGTGCCGCCGGGTTCCACGGCCACGCCGGTGGCGGCCCGGATCACGGTGCCGCTGACGTACGGGTCGGCGTCCTCGCCGATCCGCAGGCCGACCTTGGCGACGTCGCCGATCTCGGACTCCTCGATCCGGCCGTGCCCGCCGCCGAACACCGAGATCCCGTCGCCGCGCGCCTCCTGCACGGTGACCCGCCGCAGCATCGGGTTCGCCCCGGCGCCCACGCTGATCCCGGTGCCCTCGACGTCGCGCACTTCGAGCCGGTCGAACTCCGCGACCGACTCGTCGGTGAGCACCACGCCTTCCTTCGCGCTGTCGTGCACGGTGGTCTCGCGGAAGCTCGGCCCGGCCAGCTCCCCGACGTGGATGGCGGCCTGCTTGGTGCCGAACACCCGCAGTTGTTCGTAGCTGCCCTTGGCCTTGTCGGTGATCAGCAGGCCGTGCGCCTTGCTGCGGCCGACGCGGCAGCCGGTCAGCACCGGCTCGCTGCCGCCGAGCACCACGACGCCGTGCTCCCGGGTGCCGGTGATCGAGCAGTCCCGCAGCGTCGGGCGGCCCGTGCTGTTCAGGTAGGCGCCGATCGCCACGTCCTTGACGGAGGTGTTGCTGATGGTGGTGCTGCTGGAGCCTTCCAGCGCGATGGCGGGCTTGTCGGTGCGGGAGATCTGGCAGTCCTCGACGGTGCCGCGGGATTCGGCGTTCGCGCAGATCCCGTTGCCGCGGCTGTCGCGGAGCACGCAGCGGCGGATCGTCGGCGCGGCGCGGTCGCTGATCACGATCGCCGAGCTGCCGAGGTGCTCGATCACGCTGTCCTCGACGACGCTGCCCGCCTCGGAGGTGTCCACGATCCCGGCGCCGGAGGCATTGGTGACCCGGCAGTCGCGCATCGCCAGCGAGCCGGATTCCCTTGCCAGCACGGCGGTCCAGGCCGAGCCGGTGACCTCGCAGTCGTCCATCGCGGCCTGACCGCGCGGAACGTCCACAGTGGGCAGTTCGGGGTCGCGGCCGCGCAGCACCAGGCCGCTGAGCTGCACGGCCTCGGACACCACCCGCACCGCGCTGCCGCGGACCGGGGCCAGCTCCACGGTGCGCGAGCCCTCGGCGGCGGTGATGGTGACGACCTTGGTGATCACCAGGTTCTCCTGGTAGCGGCCTGGGTGCACCGAGATGACCGCTCCCGGGCGGGCCTGCTCCAATGCCGCCGTGATGGTCCGATGACCGTCGGGCCCCTCCGGGCGGACCGAAAGCACAGGCCGTGCCACGCCACTCTCCTCCATCGACCGCGGATCCAACGACCGCTAAATCCGCTTTGCATTGAAACGGTGTTCCCAGCCTGCCTTGCGCGGTGCGCGAGCGTTAGTCCCAACAACGTCGCCCTCCGACCCCTTTTCATGGGACTCCCGGAGCGTGGTTGCCGGGAGGTTAAATGGAACGGACGATTCGGAGAGCCGGCCGTCCCACCCGGACCGGGCGAACGCACTTGAGGACTGTTTCGAGAGTGGCTTGCGCAGCAGTGCGGGTGGCGTGCAGGAAGGACCGCGCTCGCGGAGAACCCCGCGGGCAGGTCCGCGAGAACCCGCGGCGGCGCGAGCCGCGACCCGCACCGCGAGCGGCCACCGCCGCCGAAGGAACAGATCTCAGGGGTGACAGACGTGGCCAGGGTGAGCAAGGCGCTGGCTGCGATGTGCCTCGCATCGGGAGCGGTCGGGTGGGCGCTCGGGCGCTGGACCCGCCGCTACCCGCAGCCGGAACTCCGCTGGCTGCGCCAAGAACTCACGGCCGCGAGCAACGCGCTGATCGAAGCGGAGCAGGGCCGGGCCGACCTGCGGCGCGCGCAGCGCGAACTGATCACCGCCATCTCCCACGAGCTGCGCACCCCGCTGGCCACCATCCGCGCCGCGGCGGAAGCGCTGCAGGACGGCGTCGCGCAGGAACCCGAGCGATACCTGGAAAGCCTGGTCGGCGGCGCGCAGCGGCTGAACCGGGTGACCGGCGACCTCTTCGAGCTGGCCCGGATCCAGGCGGCGCCGGTGGACCGGATGCCGACCCGGCTGGCGGACCTGCTGGATTCGGCGCTGGCGACGGCGCTCCCGGTCGCCCTGGAGCGCGGAGTGCGGCTGCACGGCGTCGGCCTGGACAGCGCGACCGATCCGGTGCTGGTCGACATCGCGGTGACGACGCGGGCCCTGACGAACCTGGTGATGCATGCGGTGCGGCACACCGTGCCGGGCGAGCCGGTGACGGTGACGGCGGTGGTGTCGGGCGACGAGATCGAGGTGATCGTGGTCGACGGCTGCGGAGGGCTCATGGACCTCGGCGACTCCGTCGAGCCGGGCGACGTGGGCCTGGCGATCACCCGCGGCCTGATCCGCGCGCACGGCGGAGACGTCCGGATAGACCAGGTCACCGACGGCTGCCGCTTCATCGCCCGCGTCCCGGCGGGCATTTCGTGATGTGGGGGGACCGCCGGGATGCGGGAGAAACCTGCCAAGTGCTCGGGTAGTGCCTGGTACGGACTACCAGTTGGGTTCCCGCGGCGAGCAGGATAAGTCCGGCGCGGTCGCCTGACGGGGACCGCGCCGGACTTGCTGAATTGTCCAGCGTCAGGCGACTGTTACTCCGCCTTCGGTGGAGTCGGTGGAGCGGCTGAGGTTCTCCCAGGCGTCGAAGTCGTCCTGGACGCGTTGGCGCCCGGCGGCGACCAGGCGTAGCGCGTCCGAGCCGAGCAGGACGTGCACGGGAGGCTTCTCCACGTCCAGGAGGGTGAGGATGGCGTCGCCCGCGCGATCGGGGTCACCGATGCCCTGACCCGCGAGGGCCTGGCGGCGGGTCCGGATCGGGTCGAACAGCGCGTCGTAGTCGGCGATGCTGCGTGGTGCGCGGACCAGCGACCTACCTGCCCAGTCGGTTTTGAACGCGCCCGGAGCTACGGCGGTGACCCGCACGCCGAACTGGGTGACTTCTTGGGCGAGGGTGTCGGTGATGCCTTCCAGGGCGTGCTTGCTGCCTTCGTAGAACGCCAGTCCGGGGAAGGTGGTGTGCCCGCCCATCGAGGTGATGACGAAGATGTGGCCGCCGCGCCGTTCCCGCATGCCGGGTAGGACCGCTTTCACGGTCGCTACCGTGCCGAACACGTTGACCTCGAACTGGTGGCGCAGATCCGCCATCGATGACTCTTCGAAGGTGCCTTCGAGCCCGTAGCCGGCGTTGGCCACGAGCACTTCGATCGGGCCCAGTTCCGCTTCGGCGGCCCGCACCGTGGGGTCGATCCGGTCCTCGTCGGACAGGTCGAGGATGAAGGCCCGGGCGCGGTCGGGGTCCAGTGCCTGGAAGGCGGCCGCGTGCTGCTCGGTGCGCACGGTGCCCGCGACCCGGTGCCCGGCCGCCAGGGCTCGCCGGGCGATGGCCAGTCCGAGCCCGGTGCTGACGCCGGTGATCAGGAATGTCTTGCTCACTACGGGTGTCCTTTCGTGGATGAGTGCCAGGCCGCGGGGCGTGCGCGGGCACGGCGGCATCGACCCCGCGGGTATGGCGGGGTCGTGTCTGGGTGGTGTTGGTGCTGGATCGCCCGGTTCGGGCGGTCGTCAGGACTCGGCGGCGGTGTCCCGGGTAGTCCGCGCGGTGGCGGGTTCGCTGCCCCAGCTGGCCAGCAGTCGCAGGCGTTCCTGAGATGGCGAGCCGGACGGCGCGCAGTAGACGACGAGCGATTGGCCCGGGTCGGCGACCGAGTTGAAGATCTCGTACTGCAGTTCCAGGTCACCGACGACAGGGTGGTGGAGGCGTTTGAGGCCGGTGCTGCGTTCCTGGACGCGGTGTTCTGACCACCACGCCGGGAACTCGGGTGAGCGCATCATCAGCTCACCGATCAGGTTGGCAATGCGCTGGTTTTGCGGCTGGGCGGCGGCGGCCAGCCGCAACCCGTGCACGTAGTCGCGGGCGACGCGTTCCCAGTCGCACCACACCAGGCGAGCACGCGGATCCAGCAGCGTCCAGCGCGCCATGCTGCGTTCCCGGCGCGGCAGCTCGGCCACATCGGGAAACAGCAACGCCCACAACGTGTTCCCACCGACGACAGTGAGGTTCCGGTCGCTGACGAAAGCAGACGCCAGATCCATCGACTCCAGCACCTGTCGCAGCGCCGGTCGTAGCCGTGACGAGTGCTCGGCCCGGTCCTTGTGCCCGGCTGCGGTGCCCGCGAGGGCGAACAGATGCCGCCGCTCGATGTCATCGAACCGCAGCGCGTCGCAGAGGGCATGCAGTACCTGTTCGGACGGCTGCCGGGCGCGGCCTTGTTCCAGCCGGGTGTAGTACTCGGTACTCACCCCGGCCAGCTGCGCGACCTCACCGCGCCGCAGACCGGCGACCCGGCGACCGGCACCGAACTCGACCGGCAGACCGATCTCATCCGGCGTGAGTCCGGCACGGCGGGCCCGCAGGAAGTCGCCCAAGTCGTTTTTGCCCATGCCCTGAGTCTGCTCGTCACCCAGCCGATCACCAAGGGCGTGGCTGGCCCTGCCAGTACTACACACCAGGTCGTGCGAGGCCGCGAGACCCGGCGAGGTCCGCCGAGAAACGGGCATGGGTTATGCCAAGCCCATTGCAAAGAAGACTGCAAGCCGGGCGTGCTCGACGGCCTGCGGAGTCTGGTCAACGGTGACCGGGCGCGTGGGGTCGGGGGTATCGCGCCCGGTCACCGGGGTGGGCCGGTGCGGGTGGGGGGTTGGGGGAGGTCGCCGCACCGGCCCTGCTCGGGGTCTCGTGAGTGGTTTGGATTGCTATAGCGCTCCAAAGCACTCACGAGCGGTTACGGGCGCAGGTGGTGGCGTCCGGTGGGTTCGTCTGGGTCGGTGGTGGGGAATTCCGGTGGTATGCGGGGATGTTCGTGTTCCGATCCACGCTCGTCTTCGCGGGTTTCGGCTTCGATGTCGGCGATGAGGTGCCAGACCGTGTAGGCGCCTTCACCGCCTCCGGCGTGCTGCCCTGCCGTCGTGAACGCGATGGCTCGGGCGGGGATCTGGGTGGTGAGCATGGCGAGGATCAGCAGGTTGAACAGGACGAACGTGCTGAGCTGAATCCAGAACATGGTTTCTCCCTGGTGTTGATGTTTTCGCTGGTCAGTGGTCGTGAGTGGCTGTGGCTGCTCTAGCGGCCATAGCCACTCACGACCACCCGGCGGTGATGCGCCGCCAGCAGTCCATGCAGGTGTCCTCGCGGATCCAGTCCACTTCGGACCGGTCGTGCAGCTCTGCTGCGTCCGCTTCCGCTCCGCAGAACGCCACCACCGGCACACTGGCGGGGGTTTTCGTTGCTGTGATCGGGAAGGCGTGGCGGCCTCCTGTGACTGGGCGCCAGACGTAGGTCAAGTAGTCGGACATCCAGACCTCGCTTTCTGGAACGGTTTAGGCAAGCTTGCCCGAGATTGGGCAAGGTGATCAATTACACGAAAGAGCGAGATCAAACGGGTGGTAGGGCGCTCGTAAGCTGTGCCCATGTCGGACACCCCACGGGCACGCGCTCTGGCGAAGGAACTTCGGGCCGCTCGCAACGCTGCGGGCTTGACCGCGCGGGAGTTGGCTCGCGTGCTGGGCTGGTCCGAGGCGAAGGTCAGCCGGATCGAAACCGCGCGACGCGGAATCCTGGTGCAGAACGTCGAAGCGATGCTCGACGTCCTCGGGATGAAGGGCGAAGACCGCGAACGACTGCTGAAGATGGCCCGCGACATCCGCGAACCAGCCTGGTGGGAGCTCGGCCGTGAGCTTCCTCAGCAGCTGACGGCGCTGATCGATGCAGAACAGCGTGCAAAGACGATTACGGATGTGACGCTCAACGTGCTGCCCGGTTTGCTTCAGACCAGGGCATACACGCGGACGGTGATGGAAGCATCCGGTGTTCCCGAAGACCGGATTGACGACCACGTGTCGATTCGGCAAGTCAGACAGGGGATTCTGAGCAAACGGGATCCAGTGGCGTTGCGCTGCTTCATCGACGAGACCGCGTTGGCCAGGCCAATCGGCGGTGCCAAGGTGATGGCCGATCAGCTGCGGAAGGTCATCTCCGCCAGCGAGGAACCGAACGTCACGATCCGGGTAATCCCGCTTTCAATTGGCGCGCACGCTGGCTTGAGCGGCACCTTCGTGCTTTTCGAGTTCATCAAGACTCGACCTGTTGTGTACCTGGAAGCGCGGCGCTCGGGCGCGTTCATCGACGAGCCGAGCGACGTAGCGCTGTTCCTTGATGCAGTGGAACGACTGGAAGATCATGCTTCCTCCCTGGCGGCCTCGCAGGAGATACTGCAGAAGTACCTGGAGCAGTACGAAAGCGAGGCGACATGACGCCTGAGTTAGGCGGCTGGCGGGTGTCCGGCTACAGCGGCCCGCAGGGAAACTGTGTTGAGGTGGGTTGGTCGAAGTCCTCCTACAGCGGGAGCCAGTCGGAGTGCGTCGAGGTGGGTTGGTTGAAGTCTTCCTACAGTGCGGCTGAAGGCAACTGCGTCGAGGTTGCTTTGGCTCCCGGCATGGTTGGGGTTCGGGATACGAAGGACCGGGACGGGGGCACCCTGGTGTTCTCCCGGGCTCAGTGGGCCGCTTTCGTCGGCGGGCTTCGTCGCTGGTAGGTCGCCTTATGGCTGGGTGGGGCCGAAGCGGTAGCCGACTCCCCAGACCGTGATCAGGATCGTCGGGTTCGCCGGGTCCGTTTCGATCTTCTCGCGCAGTCGGCGGACGTAGACGCTCACCATCGACGAGTCGCCCACCTGCCACTGCCAGACGCGCTGCATCAGCTCGTCCTTGCGGAACGTCGTCCCCGGGTTCGCGAAGAAGAACTCCAGCAGGTCGCGCTCCCGCCCGGTGAAGCGCAGCGGCTTGCCCGCCTTGGTGACCTGGCGGGTCGTCGGGTCGAACGTCACGTCCTCGATCCGCTGGAGGTGGGATGGCGGCGCCTGCTGCGCGGGCGCCGAGCGGCGCAGCAGCGCCTGGGCGCGCAGCACGAGCTCGCGGGGGCTGAACGGCTTGGTGACGTAGTCGTCCGCGCCGAGTTCGAGGCCGTGGATCCGGTCGTCCTGCTCGCCGAGCGCGGTGACCAGGATGATCGGCACCGTGCTCTGCTCGCGGAGCTTGCGGCACACGTGCGTGCCGTCCAGGCGCGGCAGCATCCGGTCCAGGATCACCAGGTCCGGGTTGAAGGCGGCGAAACCGTCGAGCGCCATGACGCCGTCGCTGGCCACCGCGACCAGCATCCCGGCGTGGTTGAGGTAGCTGGCGATGACCTCGGCCATCATCGGATCGTCCTCGACCACGAGCACCCGATGCCGGCGCACCGCGCCCGGGCCCGCGCCGGAAGGTCCGCTGTCCACCGCCCGCCTCCGCTCAATCCCGACAGAGCCGAAGACTATCCGGTGAGCCGCCTCCTCAGCTCCTCCCGCCCGGCCCTGGGGCGGTTTCGCCGGAAACCGCCGGGTTCTTCCGGTGCGGGGTCTGGAGCTGGACGGTCTTCCGACGGGTGATGTACTGCGCTCGGCCGGTCGGGAGCTTCTTCGGGCGGACGTCGTGGAACACCTGGCCCTCCGACGGCGGGCAGGACAGCAGCACCGCCGGGGTGTTCACCTCCAGCAGCCGCCGCACCAGCGGGTCGTACATGGCGCGGGACAGGCCGTTGGCGCTGCGGGCGACGATCAGGTGCAGGCCGACCTCCTGACCTTGCGCGAGGCATTCCAGCATCGGGACGAACGGGTTGTCGCTCGGATCGGAGCTCAGCATGTCGTAGTCGTCGACGATCAGGAACAGCTCCGGGCCGGTCCACCAGTCGCGCTTGCTCAGACGCGCCGGACTGATCTCCGGGCCGGGCAGGCGCTCCCGCATCGCCCGGGACGTTCCCGCCACCGCCTCCCGCACGATGTCCTTCGAAACCGCGTAGCCCAGCCGGTACTCCTCGGGCACCACGTCGAACAGCTCGCGGCGGAAGTCCACGAAGGTGATCCGCGCCTGGTCCGGCGTGTACTGATGGGCGACGGAGGCGGCGATGTGCTGCAGCAGGTTCGTCTTGCCCGTCGAGTCGTCGCCAGCGATCAACAGGTGCGGGTGCTGGGTGAAGTCGTGCCACAGCGGCTCGATGTCCTCGCCGGACAGGCCGAGCGGGACCCGCAGCTGACCGGTCGGGGCCGGCAGGTCGGCGACGTCGAGGACCGCCGGCAGCATCTTCACCCGCGGCGCGGGCGGGCCGTGCCAGGCGGAAGCGATGGTGGTGATCAGCTCCTGGGTGCCCTCGGCGGTGTCGCCCGGGCCGTCCAGGCGCGGCAGGCCGGCGAGGAAGTGGGCCTGGTCGTCGGTCAGACCGCGGCCGGGGATCTTCGGCACGGTCGCCGCGGCGCGCATGTTGATCGTCGACTCGACCGCGTCGCCGAGCCGCAGCTCGAACCGGGTGCCCAGCTGATCCCGCAGGCCGGAGGCGACCTCGCCGCCGCGAGTGGCGGTGATGATGAGGTGGATGCCGTAGTTCAGGCCGCGGGTGGCGAGCAGGGTGAACTGCGGCACCAGCTCCATGAAGTCCTGGCGGATCGTGGCCCAGCCGTCCACGACCAGGAACACGTCGCCGTAGGGCTCGTCGGCGAGCTCGCCGGCCGCGCGCCGCCGCCGGTAGGTGGTCATCGAGTCCACGCCGAGTTGCGCGAACCGCTGCTCGCGCTCCTCCAGCAGGGCGTTCACCTGGTTGATGGTGCGCATCATCCGCTCGATGTCGAGGCGGCCGGTGACGCCGCCGACGTGCGGGAGGCCGGCCAGCGAGGAGAGCATGCCGCCGCCGAAGTCCAGGCCGTAGAACTGCACCTCGCGCGGGGTGTGCGTGAGCGCGAGCGTGGTGATCAGGGTTGCCAGCAGGGTGCTCTTGCCGCTCTGCGGGCCACCCGCGATGAACACGTGCCCGCCGGAGCCGGACAGGTCCGCCAGCAGCGGCTCGTGCCGCTGCTCGAACGGCCGGTCGATCACGCCGACCTGCACCTGCAGGGTGTGCTGCGCGGCGTCCACCGCGTTCAGACCGCGCTCCGGGTCGATCGCCAGCTGCGGCAGCATCTGCTCCAGCGTCGGTGAGACGTCCAGCGGCGGCAGCCAGACCCGGTGCGCGGGCGGCCCCGAGTCGATCAGCCGCTGCACGGCGATCTCCAGCAGCGATTCGCCGCCTTCCTCCTGCGGCACCTCGGGTTCCTCGGGCATCGGCGGCTCCCGAGGCGGGACGTAGGAGGTGCCGTAGGGCACGATCTGGCGGGCCACCACGGCCTGGCGGACCTCGCGCCGCGCCTGCCGGTAGGTGCCCGAGACGTAGGCGGCCTTGAACCGGATCAGAGTGTCCACATCGGTCTTGAGGTAGCCGGCGCCGGGCTGCGACGGCAGCTGGTGGGCGTCGGGAACGCCGAGCACGCCGCGGCTTTCCATCGCCGAGAAGGTGCGCAGACCGATCCGGTACGACAGATGCGATTCGAGCTGGTGCATGCGGCCCTCGTCGAGGCGCTGCGAGGCCAGCAGCAGGTGCACAGAGAGGCTTCGGCCGAGGCGGCCGATCATCACGAACAGGTCCATGAACTCGCGGTGCGCGGCCAGCAGCTCGCTGAACTCGTCGACCACCACGAACAGCGTCGGCAGCGGATCCAGGTCAGCGCCGTCGGCGCGCGCCTTCTCGTACTCGGTGGCGGAGCTGAAGTTCCCGGCCTTGCGCAACAGCTCCTGGCGGCGGATCAGCTCGCCGTGCAGGGCGTCCTTCATGCGCTCCACCAGCGACGCTTCGTCGGCGAGGTTGGTGATGACCGCGGAGGTGTGCGGTAGCTCGTCCAGGCCGAGGAACGTCGCGCCACCCTTGAAGTCGACGAGCACGAAGTTCAGCGTTTCCGACGAGTGCGTCAGCGCGAGCGCCAGCACGAGGGTGCGCAGCAGCTCGGACTTGCCGGAACCGGTGGCGCCGATGAGCATGCCGTGCGGGCCCTGGCCGCCCTGCGCGGACTCCTTGATGTCCAGCTCGATCGGCGTGCCGTCGCCGGTGACGCCGATCGGCACCCGCAGCCGCGCGCCGCCGGAGAACCGCTTGGCGTGGACCTTCGCCACGTCGTAGCCGCGCAGGTCGTTGATGTTGAGCAGGGTGGTGAGCTCGAAGTCGGAGGCCAGCGGCTCGGTGGTGTCGGTCGAGATGGCCAGCCGGTAGGGGGCGAGCAGGCGGGCAAGGGACTCGGCGCGGACCGGGCTCAGGAAGTCCGGTCGGCCGATCGGGGAGGTGTCCTCCTTGCCCGCCCGCCCGATCCGCACCAGCTCCGCGGTCTCGGGGGTGACGCGCATGAGCAGGGTGCGGGGATCGGGGTGCCAGTCCAGGGCTTCACCGAGGTCGATGACGGTGACGTTGCGGTAGCCCGAGCCGGTCATCCGGCTGCCGGGCGAGGCCTGGGCACCGTCCATGAGCACCACGACGTAGGGCTCGTCGTGCGTCGGCATAGCGTCCCGGTCGAAGAACGGCCGCCCGGCGAGCTGTTCGCCGAGCAGGCCTTCCAGCTCGCCTGCGGTCTCGGCGACCAGCCGAACGGGGCCGGCGCCGTCGGTGTCGGTCGGGTGCAGGCAGTGCGGCAGCCACTTCGCCCATTCCCAGTGGGCCATCTCCCGCCCGAGGACGACGATCCGCAGGTCCTGCGGCGCGTGCAGCACCGCGAGCTGCGCGACGATCGAGCGCACCATGCCGCGGGCGGTGTCGAGGTCGCCGCGCAGCAGCACCCGGGCGTAGGCCCGCAGGTAGACCGGGACCGGCTGGTCGGAGACCGTGGCGTAGGCGCGGATGAAGCGGCGCAGGGCGTGCGCGGAAAGCGGTTCGAGGTCCTCGACCGGCTTGGTGGTCAGCTCGGCGATCTTGGTGCCGAGCTGCTGGTCGCCGACGGCGATGCGGACCTCGCCGAAGTCCGGGTGGTCCGGCCGAAGCTCCCACAACCGGGACGTGCGCACCAGTGACCACACGGCGGTCGGTTCGGGATGCCGCCAGGTCTGGGCGCGGCGCTGCGCCACCACGGTCTTGCGCACCTGGCGGCGCACCTGGCCGAGGTAGCGAAGGTAGTCGCGGCGGGACCCGGACATCTCCCGCTTCCGTTCGGAGGACGCGCGCAGGAAGTTCGCCGCGAGCATGCCGAGCGCGGCGAGGACCATCATGCCCATCGCGAAGTACATGATCGTGCCGCCGCCGCCCATGCCGGGCCGCAGGAAGATCATCACCATCGCCAACGAGCTCAGCGCCATCGGCAGGTAGGTGATCATCCCGGAGAAACCGCTCTGCACCTCCGGTAGCTCCGGGGGCTCCTGGAGGTTCAGCTCGCCGGACGGCATCGGCGGCCCGGGTTGCCGTTCAGGACGGCGGAACAGCGTGACGCTCACGCGGATTCCCTTCCCGCTGGGGAAAACTGTGACCAATGCAGAATTCCACTGGTGCGGGGGGATTTTCAGGTCACGTAAATCGGCGACAGCACCATTGCCGAATCACGCCCTATGGTTTCGGTCAGGACGACGGCGCACTCGTCTCAACGCGAACCTGCTCCGCGCCGTCGGCCGTTCCGCCTCGAACGCAACTGTCCCCCGGGCGATCGAGGCACCACCGGCGGCGTCGGGCACCGAAGCATGGGTCCGGTGCCCGGCGCAGCCGGATTCCTTGAACTCTCCGCCAAAAGGGAGCGTGAACCGGTGAGCACCAGCACGGTTGCGGGCCTGTGCCGCTTGTCCATCCGGTCGCCGGACCGGAACTTCGATCTCGCGGTGCCCACCGATGTGCCGCTGATCGATCTGATGCCGACCATCGTCAGCTACGCGGGAACGCAGGTCGAGGAAGCCGGCCTGGAGCACGGCGGCTGGCTGCTGCAGGACGTCGGCGGCGAGCCGCTGGACGAGGAGGCAACGCCGGAGACCCTCGGGCTGTACGACGGGCAGGCGCTCTACCTGCGGTCGCGGCAGGAAGCCATGCCCGCGGTGCACTTCGACGATCTGGTGGACGGCGTCGCGACCGGGATGCAGGAGCGGCCCGGTGCCTGGAAGCCGGTCGCCACGAAGCGGCTGCTGCACGGGTTGACGCTGGTGGCGGCGGGTGTCATCTGGCTGGGGCTGCTGCTGCCCGGCGATTCGCTGGTGCGGTCGGTGGCCGCCGGTGTCGTCGCGTTGCTGCTGCTGGCGGCCGCCGGCTCGGCGTCGCGCGCGGTCGGCGACGCCTTCGCGGGCACGGCTTTCGGCGTGGCGGCGGTGCCGTTCTTCGCGTTGGCAGGGTTCCTCGTGCCGGGCCCGGAGGCGACTGGCATGGCGGCGCTGCTCGCCGCGTCGGCGACCGCCGCCGGCGGGGTGGTCCTGGCGCTGGCGGCCTCCGGCACCTACCCGCATGCGTTCCTGGGCGTGCTCGTGGTGTGCGTCTTCGGCGTGATCATGGCGCTGCTGATGCTGGTCACCGACACCCTGGCGGAGGCAGTGGCGGCGACGTCCGTCATCGCGGTGGTCTTCGGCGCGTTCATCCCGGGCTTCGCGTTCCGCGTCGCGGGGTTGAGGATGCCGCCGCTGCCGACGAACTCAGAGCAGCTGCAGGAGGGCATCGACCCGCACCCGAGCCGCAACGTGCTGGACCGGACCGTGGTCGCCGACCGCTACATGACCGCGCTGTACCTGGCGGTCGGGGTGATCTGCGCGGCGGGCGTCACCGGCTTGCTCACCGAGCCGGGCTGGCCGACCTACACGATGGCCGGGGTGCTGAGCGCGGTCCTGCTGCTGCACGGCCGCGACGTCGGCGGCGTCTGGCACCGGCTATCGGTGGTGGTGCCCGGCGCTTACGGCTTTACGGTGCTGGTCCTGGCGCTGTCCACGCAGGAGCTCTTCGGGCGGCTGCTCGTGTTCGTGGGCGTGGCGCTGGTGGGCGTGGCGCTGATGGTGGCGGGCTGGATCGTGCCGGGTAACCGCCTGGTCCCGTATTGGGGACGGGCCGCGGACATCCTGCACGTGCTGCTCGCGGTGAGCCTCCTGCCGCTGATGCTGCTGGTGCTGGGCGTGTTCGCCTGGATCCGGGCCTTCAACGGCTAGGGCGTGCTTCTCGGCTCATCTCGCGCAGCAAGGCGCTGGATGAGGTTTTGGCCGGTCAAGGGTCGTGCGCGGATTGTGCTGCCGTAGCAGCGAAAAGTGCGCACGGACCCACCTGCTCGTGGTGATTTTTCGAGTTGACGAGAGTTTCGCAGAGGACGTGGGAGCGTGCAGTCGCGGCGGGATCAGGTTCAGGCGCACATGTTCGTCATGGGGCGGCTCAGCGCCGGCATGTTGCGGGCAGACCCCGACATCGCCGACACGCCGCAGCGGCGGACGTCGCGCGGCGTGTCGATCGGGATCATCGTGTCCGTCCTGCTCGGGCTCGGGACGTTCCTGTTCGGGCTGATCAAGCCCGGCGGGGCGACGGCCTGGCAGGCGCCGGGCGCGATAGTGGTGGAGAAGGAGAGCGGGGCGCGCTGGATCTACCTCGACGGCGTGCTCCACCCGGTGCTCAACCAGGCGTCGGCCCGGTTGCTCGCCGGTGACCGCCTGCAGGTGCACACGGTTTCGGAGAACTCGCTGCTCGGCACGCCGCGGGCGGCACCGATCGGGATTCCCGGGGCACCGGACGGGCTGCCGACGGCCGCCGCGCTGAGCTCCGATCCGTGGCTGTCCTGCGCCGGGCCCACCGGGGGCGCCCGGGACTTCGCCATGCTGGTCGGCGAGGCCGACGGCATGCCGCTGACGGAAACCGACGGCGCCCTGGTCGCCGGCCCGGACGGCGCGGTGTTCCTGGTGTGGTCGAGCCGAAAGCTGCGGATGGACACCGAATCCGCCGGTCCCGCCGCGCTCGGCTACGGCACCACCGATCCGATCAAGGTGCCCGCCGGGTTCCTCAACGCGCTGCCGACCGGGCCCGACCTGGTCGCGCCGGAGATCGCGAACCGCGGCGAGGCCGGGCCGCAGCTCGCCGGCGCGCCGAGCGTGATCGGGCAGCTGTTCCGCGATGCCGCGGGCAAGCCCTACCTGCTGACCAAGGCCGGCCTGGTGCCGCTCACCGACACCCTGTTCAAGCTGATCGGCGGTGACCCGCGCACGCAGGCGATCGCCTACGGCGGACAGCCGGTGGAACCGCGGCGAATCGGCGCCAAGGACATCACCGCGCACACCGCCCCGCCCGCGGCCAAGGGCGAGCTGACGCGCGACGGGGCGTTCCCCGAGGTGCCGCCGGCGCTGGTCCCGGACGACGAAGAGCAGGCGCTGTGCGCGTCCACCACGCCCGGCCCGCCGGTTTCGACGAGCGTTTCCCTGGTGCCCGAGGCGGTCGTGGCCGAGGCGAAGCCAGTTGTGCCGCAGCCGGGGATCACCCTGTCCTGCCCGCGGCCGGACCGGGTGGCGGTGCCGCCGGGCAGCGGCGTGCTGGTCGCCGCGCTGTCCACCGGCGACATCGCGCAGTCGACCACGTACCTGGTGGCCGACAACGGGGTGAAGTACCCGGTCCCGTCGGCGGACGCGGCGAACAAGCTCGGGTACACGACGCCTCCGGTGGCCATGCCCGCGATGCTCGTCGACCAGCTGCCCACCGGCCCGGCGCTGGACCCGGCGAAGGCCGGCCGGCCGGTCACCGCGCTGCCGCCGGTGACCCCGGCGCAGTGCTGAATCCCCTTGCCACGTCCCTGTTCTGGGATGTGGTAGGGGCGAGCAGGTGGCCTTAGTTTCTGAGTTGTCCGGCAGCAATCCCTTCGCACGAACCCGGAGGAGTGGTGTGAGCAGCCAACCGTTTATCGATCTCAACGAAGAGGTCCACAAGCAGAAGGTCTCGGCCTTCAAAGATCACATCGCGTCGATGAGCACCATCGCCACCACGATCGGGGGCTTCGAGGCCGAGCTGCGGGCGGCCTACAACGGCCCGGAGACCGAGATCTTCGGTCGCAAGATCCAGGAGTGGGTGACGAACTACAACACCGTCAAGGGCAAGTTCGACGAGGTCGTCAACCAGCTCGGCGTCACCAACAACAACGTCAACAACATGAGCAACAACAACGTGAACCTGGCGATGAACCAGGACATGAGCCCGAACGCGTTCTACAACGGGATCAAGGGCTGAGGAGCGCAGACCATGAGCCTTCACATCGACACCCGCAAGGTGAACGAGATCCTGGACCGGTTCCACCAGGAGAACAACAAGATGCAGCAGCTGATCGACCAGGTCATCAGCGACGGCAACGGCTTGAGCGCCGTCTCGGCCGGTGCCTGGAAGGAGGCCTGGTCGGGCGCTCAGGGCCAGGTCAACGCCGCCAAGGGCAAGATGCAGGAAGCGTTCGGCAAGGCCACCTTGATCCTGCAGGACATGAGCGACGGCCAGATCAACACCGACTGGCGGAACGCCCAGGGCTTCTAGGAACAGGCGGTCGGTGAGTCATGGCCAAGGAAATCACTCACGACAAGTCGGCGACCGATCAGTACCGCGCGATGTTCGAGGAGTGCCGCAAGGATCTGACCAGTGCCCCCGAGATCATCGCTCTGCAAGGAGCATTCGACATCCTGGCGGGTCAGACGAACGAAGGCAAGCTCATCGCCTCGGAGTTCAAGCGGTCCCGGGAGAACATCGCTACCCAGGTGCGGAACCTCGTGCTCCAGACGCTTCCCGACCTGACCGGGAAGTTGAACCTGGTCGACAAGAACTTCGAGAGCACCACGGAAGAGAACAAGGAGAAGGCAGGCGGCGTCACCGTCACCTTCTGAACCGGGCTTTCCGGCCGGTCGCACCAGACCGGCCGGAAGTTTCGGGAGGGCCCTGTCGGCGAGTGGCCGAATCCGGTCGCATCACGGAGGTTTCGGGCGATGGCCTGGGAAGACGTGCTCAACACCATTGCCGAGAAGGCGGTCGCGAAACGCGATGACCTGACCAGCAAGCAATGGATCCGGGGCGTTGACTACGACAACGTCGGCGAGGGTGTTTCCGACTCGTGGGATTTCACGAAGTCGACCAACGCCGAGAAGCAGACGACGACGGTGCGCCGGCAGGGTGGCGAGGGACGCGGTAACGTCATCACCGACACGACGACCCTGAGCGGCACGGTCCGGGTCGGCGTGATGATCAATTACGCCGAGTTCGAGAACCCGGAAGGGCCGTGGTTGCAGATCCGCGGCATCGGCGGGAACATCCTCGATCCGCTGGTGCACGCGCCGCAGCAGAACCAGGTGCTCAGCATCCCGAGCTTCGGCTACGCGATCAACGCCCTGAAGAACGCGGCCGCGAAGATCAAGAGTTGGGCCGACAGGTTCGCGGAAGAGGCCAAGAGCATCGAGACCGGCGGCAACTTCCAGGGAGAGACCGCCAAATCGTTCCAGAGCCTGCTGCAGAACGGCAGCCATTCGCTGGAGCAGTTCGCCAACATCGTCGGTGACCCGCTGGTGCTGGATTCCTTGAAGGACAGCCAGGACAAGTACATCGCCGAGGTCAACGGCTTGCTGGCCGCGTTCATCAGCTGGCGGGATCACGAGAGCGGGCTGTGGTCCCCGGTGAAAGCGGTGGAAACGGTCTTCAACGAGAACGTGCAATCCATCACCCACGTGAACGGCACGGTCAAGTCGATCAACACGACCTGGGGCGAGTTCGAGGTCCGCGACGCGTGGGAGGAGAACCTGCGCGGGAACATCGAGCAGGCCGCCAAGGACAAGTGGAAGAACCACTTCTCCTCGCACCTCGACACGCCGCTGCCCGGGTTCCACAACCCGCTGTTGCACAGCCTGCAGACCACGGCGAACCGGATCTACCCGGAACCGCAGATCAAACCGTTCTCGTCCACCTATTCGCCGAGCAAGGACGACCCGGCGAACAAGGAACTCGACGAGATGAAGAAGAAGCTGGACGAGGAGAAGCAGAACCTCGACGACTCCAAGAAGGAGCAGCAGGAGCAGAACGAGAAGGACCTGCAGGACAAGCAGCAGGAACTGCAGGAGAAGACCTCCGACCTCAACGACGTGACCGGGAAGAACAAGGACACCCTGGGCGGCGGTTCGGACGGTACCGGCGGCGACGCGGACCTGGACGGGCTCGACTCCGCCGACGACGAGCAGAAGCAGGGACTGGGCGGGAACAACTCGTCGACGTCAGACCTGACCGGTACCGGGGGCGCGGGCAAGGATGGGCTCGGCCCGGCCGGCGGCATGTTCGGCAACGGCAACGGGCCGGTCAACTCCGGGCTGGGCTCGACGAACGGTTCCGGCAAGTACGACCCGAACGGCTCCGGCCAGAGCTCCATCTTCACGCCTGACGGCGAAGTCATGCGCGGACCGGACGGAACACCGCTGTCGGTGCCCAACGGATCGGTGATCAACCCCGACGGCACCATCACCAAGCCCGACGGCTCCAAGGTGCTCGGCCCGGACGGCAAGCCGCTGGTGCTGCCCAAGGGCTCCACGATCAAGCCCAACACCTCGCTGCTCGACCCGAACGGCACCCCGTACACCGGGCCGGACGGCAAGCAGATCTACGCGCCGAACGGATCCCGCCTCAGCCCCACCGGCCACCTGGTGGACCCGATGGGCCGGTCGATCTTCGGCCCCGGCGGCAAGTCCATCGTGGTCCCCGACGCGGTGCACAACAACAAGCTCGGGCTGGGCGGTGGGCCCGGCAAGAAGCTTCCCCTGTCGCCCGCCGAGATCGGCGATCCGACCAAGCGCACCACGATGAACTCCTCGGCGCTGGACGACAAGCTGCGCAAGCCGTTCTCGATGTCCACCGAGACGGGCGGTTTCGGCCGCGGCGGGCAGAACGGGCAGCAGCCGATGATGCCGCCGCCGATGGCCGGTGGAGGCGCCGGTGGCCCGGGCGAGAAGGAGCGGCAGCGCACCACCTGGCTCTCCGAAGACCCGGACAAGTGGGGCCTGGAAGGCGGTTTCACCACCGCCATCGGCCGCTGAACTCCGGGAACATCCAGGAATTTGGGAGGACGCAGTGAACTTCGGCAACCTGCAGGCGCAGTTGGACCAGGCCCTCGCCGAGCTGAACAAGCAGCGGGAAGAGTTGCAGCAGGTCGAGGCAGACCTGGTCAAGCGGACCAAGTCGGTCCGATCCAAGGACCGGATGTTCACGGCCACGGTCGATGCCGGCGGCAAGCTGTCCAAACTGGAGTTCCACGACGACCGCTACCGGTCAATGGCGAAGGCCGAGCTGGCCGCGGCCATCGTCAAGATCGTGGCGGAGGCCCAGGACCAGATGACGGCCGAGATCAGCGAGGCCGTCCAGCCGCACCTGAGCGACACCGAGGAAATGCGCAAGTCGATGCGCGACGAGTCCGCGTGGGGCGACTTCCTGGCACCGCTGCTGGACATGCAGCAGGAGACCTCCGCCTGGCTGAAGGAGAGCCGCGGCAATGGCCGATGAAGAAGAGATCATCGCGATCCCCCCGGACCTGAAGACGAAGTTCGCTTCGCTGGGCCTGGCCGAATCGGATGTCCGGCGGGCCAGGGAGATCTGGGCCGGCCTGGACGACGAGCTGAACGTCGCAGCGGGAAACGACGACGAGACGGCCAGGTCCATCAAGAAGCAAGCCACGGTGCTGAACAAGAACATCACCGAGATGCTCTCCGCGCTCGGTGACCTGTTCAACCTCACCGAGGTGAAGGGCAAGCGCGCCGCCGACAAGCACGAGGACCAATCGGACCACAACTCGGACCTTTCGAACAGCCTGTGAACCGGGAGACGGCCGGCGTTTCCGCGGGCACCTGACCGGCCGGAACTCCAGGGCACGGTCTTTCCGGCAGAACTGCCCGCGCCGAGCGGGCGCGCGACGAAAGAAGGACCGACCGCTTCCGAAGGCCGGAGGCGGATGACCGGGAAAGGGGATGTCTTCGTCCATGGCGTTGTACATCCCTCCCGAGCATTCCAAGGCGTTCGCGGGCCTCACCGGCTCGGAGTGGCCCGAGGCCGACGAGGACCGGTTGCGGGCGCTGGCCGACCGGTACGAGGACCTCGCCAAGGAACTGGACTCGCTGCAGGGGCACCTGCACACGTTCGTCCGCAACATCAACGAGGCGATCGACGGCCGGATGGCGAAGGCGTTCGCCGACTACGCCAACCAGTACATCTCCCCCAACAAGGAGGGGCAGATCCCGCTGGAGTCGGCCGCCAAGGGCGCCCGCGGGATGCACGACTACCTGCGCAACACCGCCGCGCAGGTCGAGTACATGAAGATCCAGGCGATCGGGCAACTGATCTTCATGTTCGTGGAGATCGCGATCTCCATCGCGCTCGCGGTTCCCAGCGGCGGGCTCTCGCTGCTGAAGATCCCGCTCATCAAGGCCATCACGCAGGTGGTGCTGCGGCTGCTGATGCAGCTGCTGATCCACACGATCATCTCGCTGGCGATGGAGACCATCTTCGCCGCCATCCTGGACGCGGCGATCCAGCAGTGGCAGATCGACCAAGGTCTCCGGGACAGCAAGGACGACGAGCTCACGAGCAGCGCGATGAAGGGCGCGGCGGTCTCCGGTGCCCTGGGCGGCATCGCGAGCATGGGCGCGCAGGGGCTGGGCAAGTACCTCTCCAAGGGGCTTGCGAAGCTGCTGAACAGCAAGTTCATGAACAAGTTCCTGCCGTTCAGCAAGCTCGGCAGCAAGTTCAAGGACTTCGACGACTTCCTCGGCAAGGGCGTCAAGGATTCCTTCCCGGAGGGCGCGCCGGGCAAGTTCGCCGACGACCTGGCTGCCAAGACGAAGAGCTTCTCGACGTACTTCATGACCGGCTTCGGCGGCGACAAGATGAGCAACTTCGCCGGCATCAAGGGGCTCACCAAGACGCTCACCGCCGGCCCGGGCTTCAAGTTCAAGGAACAGCTCGGCTCGGTGTTCGCGAAGAACTTCGGAAAGGAGATGGGCGAGAAGCAGGCCAAGGAGCTCGGCGAGAAGGTCGCGCAGACCATCACCAAGAACGTCGGCAAGAACCACCCCGACGTGCTCAAGAAGGAGCTGGGCGACGTGCTGTCCCAGCACCAGAAGGTGCTGGGCAAGGAGACCGTCGAGGGGCTGACCAAGAACTACCCGGACGCCATCCAGAAGGCGGTGCTCGACCACCACAAGGGCACCAAGATGTTCATGTTCGGCACCTCCGTGCTGGGGTCGCCGGTCTACGGCGTCCACGGGGTGCTCAGCGAGGGCTTCAACAACCTGTTCTTCGGCGAGGAGCACGAGTTCAAGGTCAGCTGGTACAGCTTCACCGGCGGCATGGTGATGGGTGCCGCCGAGCACCTGGGCGAGAGCTTCGTCGGAGATCCGCTCTCGGACAAGGTCAAGCAGGCGGTGTGGGGCGCCGACCACCCGAAGATGTCCATCCCGGACGCACCGTCCGCGTCGGACCTCAAGACCGAATCCGACAACACCTCGCTGTACAGCAACACATCGACGGTCAACGACGAGAGCGACACCTCGTCCGATGACAACAGGTCGGTCCGGTCGTGGATGTCCGACAACACCACGAGTTCGACCGGCGAGTTCCCCGGCGACACCACCTCGGACGGCTTGGACAGCAACAGCCACGACAGGAACACCCGGGACGAGAACCGCGACTACGACTCCGACTTCGACACCAGCGACGTGGACGAGTCGGACCTCGACATGCTCGAAGTGGACGATCCCGAGGAGCAAGTCCGCCAGCACCAGCAGGATGTTTCGAGCGGCGAACAGCAGGTCGTCGCTCCGCCGCAGGGCGGCATCGCCCCGCCGACCCCGGTGCAGACGACGTCCGGCCCGCAGAATTCCACCGCTCCCAGCACGACGCCGCAGTCCGCCTCGAAGTCGGGAGGCCCGGGGCCCAGCCAGAGCAACACCCCGAACTCCACGCCAGAGACGCCGCAGAAGCTGGTGACGGAGTCGAGCACTCCCACCCGGCCAGCGCCGAACATCACCGACGACAGCGCGGTGCCGCAGGGCCCCGCGCCGACGCAGCACGGCCAGCAGGTCTCCACCGAGTCCGGGCCGCCGCCGTCCACCGGCTCCGGCAACACCACCGCCACCACTGCGCCCCAGCATGTCGGCACGGACGGCCAAACCGCGCCGACGCCGCTGAACCAGGTCGCAACCAGCTCCGATCCGCCGGTGCCGCAGCCCAACGACACCGTCGTGCGCCAGGAATCCCCGGTGCAGCAGGCGCAGCCCGAGACGAGGGAGGGCGACGACAACCCGCCGAAGCAGGACGGCGATCGGAAGCAGCCGGACTTCCGCTTCAACGACGAGGGCCAGCGCAGGCTGGACGACCTGCGGCTGCGGCACACCGACGACACGATCGAACAGCAGCCGTGGATGCGTCCGAAAGGGCACACGCCGTTCGACCCGAAGCAGCTGGCCGAGGGCGAGTGGGAGCGCCTGCGCAACTCGGCTCCGGTCGTGACGGTGAAGGTCGAGCCCGTCGACGTGCTGGGGATGGCGAAGGACGGGGACAAGCACGGCACCGAGTACGAGGTGCCGGCGCAGACCTTCGAATCCAGCACCGAATTCGACGCCGACGGCAACCCGCTGCTGCGCAACATCCACGACGTGGTGACCCACGTGTCCGCCACCGACCTGGCGAACGTGAAGCGGCACAAGTTCGGCCAGATGCGCGGGACCGTCGGCTACGACCTGCGGAAGATCCAGGTCGGCCCGAACGCCCACGTCCAGGAGTACACGCACAAGATCCACCTCGTCGGCGGCACGCCGGAGCAGCGCGCGCACGTCATGAACGCGACCAAGGCCCTGGTCGCCGAGAAGTTCAACGCGGGTTACCAGCTGCCCAGCGGCGACGAGTTCCTCGTGAACCTGGAGTTCGTCGGCAAGGCCGCCGACGCGCACAACACCGTGAACCTCGTCGAGCAGGACGCGAAGAAGTCGAAGGCCACGGACCAGGGGCACTGGGTCCTGGGCGAGAACGAGGGCCGCTACCTCCACGAGATCGGGCACGCCCTGGGCCTGGTCGACGAATATCTCTTCAACCACCACGACATCGCCCCGCCGGTGTTCAACAGCAAGCCTGTCCGGCCGGAGGGGCTCGCCACCGAAAGCACCGCCGGGAAGAAGCCGCCGGCTCGCCGGCACCGGGTCCACGACTCGAAGAACAACCTCATGGGCGCGAGGCCGAGCACGGACCAGGATCTCCAGCCCCGCCACCTGTGGCAGATCGAATGGCTCGCCCGCGAGATGGGCGCCTTCAACATCTCCCAGGCGAACACCCGCAAGACGGTGACCGACACCGACGATCCCGGTCTCGAACCGAAGGCCCCGCACCGCCGCGCCGCGGCCGAGGACTCCGGCGAGGACATCGAGATGTCCGCACTGTCGAACCAGGGGCAGAACAGCGGTGCGCATCCGAACACGGACGCCTCGACCACCAATGCGAACGAGCAGTCCGGAGGATCGGCGGCGAAGGACTTCGCCGAGCAGCTGCTGAAGGGCCTCGACAACGACAGCCGGGGTCCGGGCTTCCTGGAGACGATGGGCCGGTTCGAGGACTCCTCGACGTCCGGCGCACCGAAGCTGGAGCTGACCGACACGGGGCTCGGCAGCATGCGGGACGACTTCCTGCGGGCGGCCGAGAAGCTGCAGAAGATGCCGGCGAAGGTGCCGATCACGCTGGTGCGCGACGGCGTCATCACCGGCAAGACCATCCGCGTGGAGAAGCTGTTCGACGTCGTTCCGGGCCCGGGCGAGGGCAAGACCCGCTGGCAGGCCGCGCAGCAGGTCGCGGAGAAGGTCGCGGGCGGAATCGACCTGGGCGACGTGAAGGCCACCGAGAACCTGACCGGACAGCTCACGAAACTGGTCTACAACAGCGGTGAGCTGGGCCTGCTGAAAGCGCTGTCCAACGGCAGGTTGTTCAAGGTCGCGGTGGACGTGCCGAACGCCGATGGCAGCGGCACCACGACGCAGCACCACGACGTGCACCTGAAGCTGTCGCTCACGGATATCCGGGCCGGCGTTTCGGACACGAACCTGCAGCAGAAGACCGTCAACGAGACCGCCGAGGCGTTCCACAACAGCAAGGAGAACGTGCGCCGCACGCCGTTCAACGCGGCGCTGGGCGTGGTGCTGTCGGTGGCGCAGGGCGTCGTCAACGTGGTCCCCACCCTCACCTTGAACGGGGATCGCGGCAACAAGTTCGGTGCCCGGCACTCCGATTCGGTGACGAGCACGGTGAAGTTCAGCTCGGCGAAGAGCATCTTCGACGTCGACTTCGACCTGCGCTGGGAGGCGGATGGCGCACTCTCCGGGCAGGCCCACTTCGGCACCGCGAAGCTGGCCTACTCGAAGGAGCTGCTGGCCCCGGCGGTCGACGCCCTGCGCGAGAACGTCCCGGTCCGCAAGGATCCGGTCGCGCTGCCCACCGAGGTGACCGAGCTGGCCGCCGATGTGGACGCGGTCAAGCTCGGCAACCTGCACAAGGACATCTTCAAGAACCTCCCGGACCACATCCGCAAGCACACCCAGTGGTGGAGCGACCTCAGCGCGAAGGTCAACGCCGGGAAGTTCGAAGAGGAGTCCGTCCCGTCCCTGGCACACGGGTTCTCCATCACGCACCGCCCGGACGTCGGGAGCAAGCTGCCGCGGTTCCGGTTCTGGCAGAGCACCAAGCCCGCCGAGTCCACACTGCACTTCCAGCCGAAGGTCCGCGGCTACGAGGACCTCGGCGAGTTCACCGCAGGCATCGGCATCGACCGGCGGCACACCTACGAGGAGCTGCAGGAGAGCAGCACCACGATGGGCTTCGAGCCCGGTATCCGGGTCGGCGGGGCGGGCGAGATCCTGCCGCACCTGCAGGCCGCGCCGAACGGGCACCTCGGCATCGGGGCTACCAGCAAGAGCACCGACACCAACAAGGTGTCCTGGACGTCCAAGCAGAAGCTGCTGGTCGACGCCCCGATGCGGCTCTTCCGGCTGGACACGGGCTTCCAGGTGGACCTGGAGACGCGGCAGGCCGGCGACCTGAAGGTCACCAAGCACGACCTCGGGGTAAGCGACGGCGGGGCGTACTACGTGTCCGTCGAGGAGTCGAAGACCAAGGCGTTCCGCGATGCGCTCGACGCAGCCCTGCAGAGCGAGAAGCCGGTGTCGTCCGGCCCGCCGCCGAAGACTGCGCTGGACCCGCAGCGAGCCGCGGCGCTGCGCACGGTGGTGTCCAACAACGGGCTGCTGAACGACCTGAAGCACGTCGAGAACGCGCACCAGGTCTTCGAGAAGGCGTACGACCTGATCGTCGGCCGCCTGAACGACCAAGGAGTCGAACTCGACGAAGCCGCGCTGCGCGACATCAAGAGGCAGCTCGCCGGGCTCGGCGCGTTCGAACTGGCGGCCAAGTTCACCCGGCTCGCCCACCACTACGACGACCTGCCCGACAATCCCCTGCAGGTGCAGGTGAACCACGGGAACCGGCACTACGCGGTCACCGTGGACGGCTTGCTGGGCGACGTGCTGGCCGAGCACAAGAAGGGCAAGATCGTTTCGACCGGCACCCGCTCCTACAGCACGAACTGGCGCGAACGGGACAAGAACACCCTCGGTTTCCAGGGCAACCTGGGTTTCATCCTCCGCGGGCGCCTGGCCAAGGACGGCTTCGGAAACCCGAACTACGCCGGCGTCGGGGCCAGCTCCCAGGGCAAGGGCGACGGCCACCGGCTCGGCGGCCACCTCGCCGCCTCCGGCCACGAGAACAAGCTCAAGTACGCCGGTCCGGGCAGCATCGTCGAGCGCGCCGTCACCTTCCGCGTGCAGGTCCAGGAGACCCTCGACGTCAGCCTCGGCGATCGGCTGAACGCGGCCGTGCGCAAGCCGTCCGACCTGACGAAGCTCGGGCAGTCGCAGATCCGCACGGATCTCGGTGAGGTGGACGTCGACGCGATCGCCGGCTACCTGGTGCCCGCGCCCCTGATCGACCTGCCGGCGAAGCTGCAGACCGATGCCCCGCTGAGCGGTGATGCCCGGACGAAGCACATGGAGCAGAACCCGGAGGCGTTCGCGCAAGAGGTGCGGGACGCCATGCTGGTCTGGTCGCCGGACAACTACCGGCCGCTCAACAGCGAGTTCCGGGACCTGCAGACGGCGAACGGCAACCAGTCGAAGCTGTGGTTCACCAAGCCCTTCACCCAAGCCGACGACATGAGCCGCCAGTGGTTCGACATCGTGCAGCAGGCGGCGGGCGAAGGCCCGCAGACGCGCAACTTCGGGACGGTCGACGGCTACGCGTTCGACCGGCGCGGGGCCGGGGGTTTCGAGTACAAGTACTACAACCCGGTGCCGCTCGGCACCGTCGACGGCATGAAGTGGCACGGCGCCACCACGAGCGAGAAGTCGGTGCACGAGGGCGTGGGCTCGGGCATCGCCGGCGACGTGAACGCCACGGTCCTGTTCGGTGTCGGCGAACTCGGCGTCGGCGTCGGCTATCAGGCCGAGAACAGCGACCGGGACGCGCTGGCCAGCACGGACAAGCAGACCACGGCGTCCAACGCGTCGCCGATCCACTTCTACCTCGTCGACCTCGACGCGACGGTGTTCCACGACACCTGGCAGGAGCTCTGGGGCCAGACCAACACCAAGGGTGCCGACATCGCACCTAAGATCGTCAAGCCGACCCAGGGCAGCACGGAGTTCTTGCACCGGAAGAGCGCTGTGGTCGCGATCACCGAGGACCAGCGCGTGGCGCAGGGCCTGCCGGCGCCGGACGGGTGGGCCTCGCCGCACGTCGAGCGCGTCGAGAAGCCCAACGGGGTGCCGGTGCTGAGCCGGATCGGCGAGGCCCTCGACAAGGACGTCAAGGTCGTCGACTTCATCCCGCACGGGAACAAGAGCCTGTTCGACTGGGCGGTCAAGTCCGTCGCGGAGAAGTTCCCGAAGGTGGTGCCGCACTGGAACCCGTCCGGCGGCGGGCGCCCGCCGGCGTTCGACCCGGTGCGCGCGCTGTCCGGTCTGAACAGCCCCGGGGCGATCCGGCAGATCCTCAACGGTGGCTGGACGCACACCTTCACCCGGGCGAACTTCTTCAGCGGCAGCACCCGCTACACGGTGAAGATCACCTTCGAGCCGGTCGGTCCGGCTACGCAGCTGATCCACCAGGGCTCCGGCGGCTCGGCGGAGACCGCCTACAACGTCTCGGCGGAGAAGCAGGGCACCCGGTCGGTCAAGACCACCGCCGGTCTCGTCCTGCGCCCGATGATCCCCAACGCGCACGGCAGCGCTGGACCGGCCACCGTGTTCGGCGGGCACGTGGCGGAGGGCGTCGAGGTCAGCAACACGGTCACGGACAACTACCAGCACCGCACCCGGACCGGCGACATCGCGCAGTTCGAGCAGGGCGGGCGGTTCAGGATCGAGCTGATCAAGGTCGACCGGCCGTCGCTGCTGGTGAGCACGCTGACCAACGGCCTGGCCGGGGGCAAATCGTTCCGCGACCCCGGCTCGCGCACGGTGCACACCGACGACGGCTTCACCGGCGTGACGCGCCTGGAGCTGCCGGAAGGCCTGATCGACAGCGGCGTCGACGGCCACTCGCGAGGCGTGCCCGCGCCCACCGACCTGCCGTCGGAGATCACCGCGGACGTGCCAGGGATGTCGTCGTTCCACGTCACCAAGGTGCTTCCCGGCGACCTGTCCCAGAAGGCCGCCGACCTCATCGGCGGGCTCGGCACCCCGGAGGCCCGCGCGTTCGGGCCCGGGACGGCGAACCGGAACAAGCTGGAGACCTTCCTGTCCCCGGAGGTGCTGCAGAACAGCGCGAGGAGCTTCCTGAGCGAAGACGGCCAGACCATCAAGTTCGAGGTGCCGGACCGCACCCGCAACGAGCAGATCCGGCTCCGCGTGAAGATGCGGTTGTTCGACCCCGAGCACGAGGTGTCCTGGAAGCTGCCCGCGCAGCAGCAGAAGCACGATCGGAAGCACACCGGCCACCTCACCACCAACGCGGAGAAGGGCGGCTACCTCGGGTTCGGCAATCTGGCCATGGTTCCACCGAGCACCAACAACACCGGCTTCAACCCGCTGACCCGCAAGACCGCGACTCAGCTGGGCGTCCAGGACGTCACCAAGGAGGAGGGCAACGAGAAGACGTCCAAGGCGGAGCTGGAGCGCTTCCACGGCAGCGTCGTCTACGAGATCGAGGTGGAAACCCAGAAGCGCGGCGGGAAGTGGGGCAAGGCCGGCGACGAGCGGGTGCAGTACCCGAACAGCGTGTCGTTCGACGTGGGCGCCGCGGATGCGGCGAAGGTCCGCTCCCACGACGAGAACACGACCACCACCGAGGGCCGGACGACCGGTGCCACCTCGCGGTCGACCGGCCTGGACCTGTCCGGGATCGAGGAGCTGGCCGGCGCCGACGAAGAGCTGGCCGCCTACTACCGGGCCGTGCAGCAGCTGTCGAACGCGGACCCGAACAATCCGGGCGAGTTCGATTCGCTGCTGAAGTCGATCCAGGAAGCCCCGCAGCAGCGGGAGACGCCGGTTCGCGATGACGATGCCGCGAGCAAGACCCAACTGTCCGATGTGGAGTCGCTTGATTCGTTCGGGCTCCCGAAGCCGGATGCCCTGTCGCGGGGCAAGCAACCGGTTCTGCGGGACGACGACGTCGCGAGCAACGCCCATCTGTCCGATGTGGACTCCATCGACTTCGACGGGTTCCAGACCCCGATCCAGGCCCACCTCGTCGATTCGGGTCCTTCGCGGCAGCACGCGGGCCTGTCCGGCGAGGGTTCGAACAAGGTCCTGGGCGCCACGACGCTCGTGGAGTCCGATTCGGAGGACGTCCCCAAGCCGTCCAGCGACTCGTCCAACCTGTCCGATCTGAACGGCGGCCCGGCCTTCGACGAGCGGACGCCGGTTCCGCTGGCCAAGGACAAGACGATCACCACCGATGCCGCGCTGCTCAAGATCGGCGAACACTCGGTCGCCGACCTCGACGCCGCCCGGGCGAAGCTGCTCGACATGCTCGTCGACGGGGTGCGGAACAACCAGCGGAACCCGCTCGACGCCGATGCGCTGGCCGCGCTGCGCACGCACCTGGAGACGCTCGACAGCGGTCGCGGCCCGGTGGGCCTGCTGATCTCCCTCAGCGAGGGCGTCATGGTGCCGATGGGCGACGACCGCCGCCTGTGGCTCCACCTCGACGCGAAGACCGCGGCCCACGTGCTGAACGTCCCGCTGGCCGAGGCCGCGATGCAGCAGGCCGCGCTGGAGACCGCGCCGGCGGGCGGTGGCTCCCAAACCCACGCCCACCAGATCTCGGTGAACGTGGTCAGCGGGGTGATCACCCCGATCGGCGAAGACCTGCTCTACGTGCTGCCGCTCCTGGAGCTCTCCGGGGAGACCGCGGTCAAGCTCGGCTTCACCGAGACGGACAGCAACCTGCACGTCCTGAAGAACAAGATCGACGATGTCTTCGAGGTCGGGTTCGAGCTGCACGCGACGCTGCACGACAAGGACGCGGCGCCGGTCGAGATGATCAGCGAGCTGCCCGAGAAGGCGCATCTGGGCTACCCGGCCGATGCCGTTGGGAACAAGATCACCGATCCCGTGCGCCACACCCTGCCGCCCGGGCGCCAGGCGCCGGCGATGCCGTTCGCGGCGGAGAACCTCATCGCCGCCGTCACGGGCTACACCGGCCTGCGGGGCTTCCGGCAGAAGGTGCTGGACCTCCTGGCGGACATCGCGCCGCACGACAAGGCGCTGAACCGCAACGTCGCGGACCGGATCTCCGGCCACGGCCTGATGGACAACTACCTGCGCGGCGTGTTCACGAAGATGTCCGTGCCCGCCACCTCGGTCGTGCAGCTCGACCCGAAGCGGCCTGCGATCGACGGCCTACCGCCGGAGCTGGACACCGTCGCGCGGTTCCTGCGCAACAAGTTCACCGCGGGCAACCAGCGGCTCGACCTGAACCTGTCCGGGGACTTCCGCCTCCACGGCGTCGAGGAGGTGAGCACGTCCACCGTCACGGCAGGTACCACCCGGCGGCGCAACTTCGGGTTCACCTTCGGCAACAGCGCGAGCGGCGGCTTCGGGCTGGGCGTCACGGCCCGCTTCCTGAAGACCGTTACCGCGGTGATGAACGCCCTGCTCCCGGTGCAGGCGGGCATCAACGGCGCGTTGAGCGCGGGGGTGGGCCAGGACAAGGGCTTCGGCGGCAAGGAGAAGCCCTACCTGAAGGAGAAGGCCTTCCACACCTCGGAGGGCACGAAGTACGAGCTGAAGATGTCCCTCGACTTCTCGATGTCGGTCGACGTCGACGGCAAGCCGCACCAGAAGCAGGTTTCGGGCAGCGAACAGATCAGCGTGTACGTGACAGTGCGCGACGAGAACAAGGCGAACTTCGAACAGGTGCTGAAGTCCGCGCTGGACGGTTCGCTGCAGCGCCCGCCGCTGCCGAAGCCCGACCCCGACCTCACCGAGCAGCGGAAGAAGGACTACGCCGCCCTCGCCAAGAACACCCCGCTGACGGATCTGAAGTACCTGCACGGTTCCGAGGGCGTGCTGGACAAGGTGCTCCGGGCCGGCCGGGACGCGCTGATCGCCGACACCTCGCTGACCACCGACGAGCGCAAGCAGCTGCTGGCCGAGCTGGCGGAGAAGGCCGCCGCGCTGGACCCGGTGAAACTGGTGCGGGAGTTCAACCAGATCGGCACCACCTCCATCGCCACCGACGTGGAGGTGGGCGGCCGCAAGTTCGCGGTGCACAGCGACAAGTGGGCCATCGAAGCGCTGGAGGACTTCGAGCGGCAGCTGCGCAAGCAGGGCATGGAGCTGGAGGACTGGCCGAAGGTCTACCAGCAGCTCCTGGAAAACCAGCAGGAACGGGCCCGCGACCGGGGCAAGCACGCCTACATCGCGGCCTTCGACTTCGGCGACTACAAGATGGAGGTGTCGGTCACCGGTACCCCGAAGGACGTCCTGCGGGCCGACCACGTGGCACATGCCGAGCTCTCCAGCACCCGCGGCGTCGAGGTGTCCAACAGCGGCAGCACCGGCACCGGTATCGCCGCCAAACTGCTGGTCAACGGCCGGTTCCGGATCCGGAACTTCGTATCGGCCCCGGGCAACCGCCTGTACTTCAACGCCAACCTCGGCGGCCACGCCAAGAAGTCCTGGAGCACCAGCTCGGGCGCCGGTTCCGCCTCGACCATCGAGACCAAGCAGAACTACCGCGGCCCGGCGGTGCGGCTCCAGCAGGGCCTCGACCTGGACGTCGTGGTCAAGATGTCCGGCAAGGGCGGTCTCCAGCGCATCCGCCAGGCCACGGTCGAGACGGTGGCGGAGTACCAGGTCCCGGAGTTCAAGGCGAACCACGCCGACGAGCTGCACCAGGGCACCGTCGAGCTCCTCCCCGCGGGCCAGGACGCGACCACCCGCTCGGACCTCGGTCCGCAGCTGCCGTCGGACAAGCTGCTGGTCGTCTCGGCACCCGCCGGTGACAAGCTCTTCGAGCTGTTCAAGGAGCACTCGAAGCAGCTGCAGGTGGACGGCACGCACGCGGTGAAGGCGTGGTGGGAGGACGTCCGGCTGAAGCTGCCCTTCACCCACCGGTCGACGTCTCACGTGCTTCCGGAACCCAACGCGTTCGCCACCGCCGCGTCGGTCGCGCACCAGGGTCCCAAGGTGGTCGCCAACGCGGTCAAGGACGGTTCCTGGGGGCGCTACGACCGGTCGTCGATGGAGCAGGCAGGCATCACGTTGTTCGGCTCCAAGGTGCTCGGCGAGGTGCCCGCCGATCTGCTGACGGCCCAGGAAGCCACCAAGCTGAGCGGCAATGTGTCGCACGGCACCGGCACCGGCCTCGAAGGCGGCGTCAACGGTCAGCTCGGCGTGATCGGCGTCGACGGCGTGGCGACCCTGGCCGGCTCGTGGGGGACCGGGCAGTCCGGCTCCAGCAGCGGCGCCACGAAGATCACCCAGCAGGTGCCGCAGGAGAAGCAGGTGCTGGTGCTGGCCCACGCGGTGGTGGACCAGCGGGTGAGCACCAGCCAGAACGCGCTGCACGGGGACCTGTTCAACCCCTATCCGGCGAAGGGCAGCAGCAAGACCCAGAGCTACCTGATGCGCGATGCGTACCTGGTGGTGATGTCCGAGCGGGAGGCCAACGCCCTGTTCGACGGCGTCGCGATCCCGTTCGGCCCCGAGAAGCCGGCCGCCGGCCTCGCCGACCTCGGCAAGGCGTTGAGCTCCGACGCCAGGCTGACGAAGCTGGCCACTTCGAAGCCGCTCGGCGAGCCCTTCGTGGAGTTCCTCGAAAAGCACGCGCCCGCACTGGTGCGCGGTGCGGACCAGCCGACGTCGCGGCGGCTCCAGCAGCTCGACAACCCGGCCATGCAGCAGAAACTGCTCAACGGCGGGGTGACGTTCTACGAGCGTGCCCCGAAGAAGCTGGGTGCGCGCTACTTCTCTCTGCACGTCTGGGCCGAGCCCGTGCAGGGCTGGAACCAGCGGGCCAACGTGACGGACCTGCCCACCTGGCGGTCCTTCTCCGAGACCCAGGGCGGCCACGAGGACCAGCGACAGCGCTCCACCGCGACGAACAAGGGCGTGTCCGGCGCCTTCAACATCCTCCTCGACACCTCCGACCCGACCGTCATCACCGGCCCGTCGGTGCAGGCCGGTTACAACCGCGGCAAGGCCGAAGATCTGTCCACAGGGGACACACGCAGGCAGCGCAGCACCCGGACCGAGCACGGCGACGAGCACGTCGTAGTGCAGCTGCCGGTGGAGCTGCACTACGAGGTCAAGTACTACAAGGCCGACTCCTTCCTGTTGGAGACCCTCAAGCCCGAGACGTTCCGCGACGCGGGCGCGGTGTCGACCACGCTCGACACCGTGCCGGCGCAGGCCACGCTGCGGATGCCGAAGTACCTGCTGGACGTGGTCGGCCACAGCTGGGGCCTGCGCCCCGGCACGTTCGCCGCTGACGACAACAACGTCACCGAGGCTGCGTTGAGCGCCAAGTCGCTGGAGGTGACCAAGCAGTACCGCAACGGCCTGGTCGATCTCGCGGCCCAAGCCGTCGGCAGGGCCGCCAAGTCCGGCACGGACGTGCTCCCGGCCGCGCAGCGGTTCGCCGGGCACGCCAGCCCGCACCGGATGCAGCTGGGCGAGCTGCTGTCCGACGAGATGCTGCGCTCGAACGCCAAGGAGTTCATGACCGGCGCGGTCGCGCACGAGACGAAGCTGGCGGAGAAGGCGTTCGCCAGCGACTACGAGATCGGGATGCAGTACCAGCTGGCCAACCCGCGCCTGCTGACGGTGCTGCACACCAACGGCGGGGAGACGTCGCAGGACCAGATCTGGTCGGTGTCGGAGTCCAAGGCGAAGGGCACCGGCACGCAGTTCGGGCTTGGCAGCACGAGCATGAAGGGCGACGTCTACATCGGTGCGGAGGCCGCAGGCGGCCGCAAGAACAAGTCCACAGAGGACTCCTTCGACGGGATCGAGCGGAAGGTCTTCACCGAGCACGGGCCGCAGACGCGCTACCTGTACTCCTTCGACGTCCAGTACACCGCCATGGCCAAGGCGCTGTCCCGCTTCGGCATCGAGACGAGCCACCAGCAGGACGCGGTGCACCGGGACGGCCTGTGGGCCACGGTCACCAAGGAGGAGGCCGAAGCCCTCGGCTGGGAACTCCCCAAGGCCGTCACCTCCCAGATCGCCCAGCACACCAGCGACGACGACCAGGCCACGAACGCCCACACCGAATCCTCGACCACGAACCAGGACGACGGACCGCCGCTGCGGCCGACGCCGATCGAGGACCTGCCGGAGGGCTCCGGCGCGAACAACCTCCTGAACGAAGCGGATTCCCAGGACCAGTCCACCGAGGAAGCGGTCGACGACGAGACATCGACGACCGAGCCGGTCGAGGACGCTGTTTCCGGCACCCAGCAGGAGTGGGCGGCGAAGTACGCCAAGCTGGAGGCGTGGCTGCCGAAGGGCAAGATGCCCACCGACCCGGGGGCGTACGACCAGGCACATGCGATCGCCGCCGAGGCCGGCGTGCACTTGCTGAGCATCGACGCCACCGACACCGCGGGCCGGCGGCATTTCGACGACCACATCAAGATGATCTGGCAAGAGCTGAAGAACGGCTCGGAGGCGGCGAAGGACTTCGCCGAGGGCCTGGTGCGCAACCACCCCGACCTGTACCCGCCCCGCCCGCGCACCTTGGGTGGTTCGCAGAACTCGGCGCACCAGGCGGGCGAGTTCGGC
This sequence comes from Saccharopolyspora sp. NPDC045941, assembly GCF_056431445.1. NCBI lineage: Bacteria > Bacillati > Actinomycetota > Actinomycetes > Pseudonocardiales > Pseudonocardiaceae > Saccharopolyspora > Saccharopolyspora sp. NPDC045941. The sequence continues at coordinate 35,230 of NZ_JBWKKU010000021.1, read as the reverse complement.
TCCGACGAGGCAGGCCCGTCGAACCGGGCTGATTCGTCCAACGCGGCCGGTTCGTCGAGCTCGTCGCGACCACAGCAACAGGACTCCAAGCAGCCGAGGGAATTCCGGTTCTCCGACATCCAGGCGTCGATCGCGCAGGAACTGGGCGTCTTCGCGAACCAGCTTTCCGGGCTGGCCCAGGAGCAGGGAGTCCGGCAGGTGGTGGACGAGGAAGTGGCCGCCGGGCTGGACCCGAGGGTTGCGTGGACGAACGTGCTCCGCTCCAGGCTCACCAGCTTCAACCTCGCCGACATGGGCGTTCCGCCGGTGATCACCGGGCCTGGCCTGTCCGTTGCCGACCTCGCACAGGGCATCTTCGGCTCCGGGGCGTCCCTCGCCGGCATGGCGGAGGCGATCGCCGGCTCGGCCCTGTCCGCGGCGGGGCTGGCCCACGCCCACGGGGGCCCGGACTTCCGCAGCGAGGTCGGCCGGCAGCTCGGTGTCACGACCGACGACCTGGGCCTGCTCGACCAGTCGCTGATCGGGCGGGACACCCCGCCGGAGTCGGTGGCCGCGAACCTCCGCGATGCGCTGGCGGAATACGGGCTGCGTCCGGAGGACCTCGCGGCCTTCCGCGGCCAGGTTCGGCAGTTGGGCCGGACGGACCTGGACGGCTTCCGGAACTACCTCGCCCAACACGGCATGAGCGTGGACGGGACGCGCCGCGGCAGGTTCGGCCACGCGGCCCAAGCGTGGCCGAACGTCATGAAGGCCATCTCGATCGCGTACCACCCGAACCGGCACGGGCTGCGTCCCCTGATCGCCGGCTGGCAGCTCGGCCTGCGGCCGGGAGCCCGCGGTTCGCGCGACTTGGTGGACATGGCCACCTACGCGAACACCCACGGGCTGGACGCGAGCGACCGGACGGCGCTGGTGCGCGAGGTCGACGAGCTGCGCCGCGCCGGTCGCGGCGAGCTGTGGACGGCGGCGCGGGGCTGGGGAATCCAGCTGGGCCAGGTGCGCGATCTCGCCGCGATCTCCGATGCCGCCATCTTCCCGGCGCTGCGGATGTCCTGGCTGGGGAGCCTGGCCACCCAGGAGCCGCTGCACGAGGTCGCGGCCAGCGCCATCGACGGCTGGCTGGAGCTGGCCGACCTCTCGCCGGGCTACCTGCGGTTCTTCCGGAACATCCCGGCGGTGGGCCCCGGCGAGCTGGCGAATTTCAGCGACTACCTGGACGCCCGCCCCGACTCGGCCACCACCAGGTCGGACCACCTGATCCGGGACTGGTGGCAGGGCCTGATGGGCCGGGGTGCCGAGCTCGAGAGCTGGTCCCGGGAGCACTTCCCGCAGCTGTGGGGCGAGTCGTGGTTCGACCCCGCGCGGGACACCGCGCGACTGCGCAACCTGGTGGACGTCCACGGCCTCGACGCGACCAGGCTGGCGGAGTTGAGCCAGGTGCTCGGGCGGGTTCCCGACGAACTGCCGCGCGCAGCGCGGGCCAACGACCTGGACGCGCCGACGTTGTTGCGGGCGGCGGCGGAGCTCCGGGCGGAGCCGTACGCGCTGGCGACGTTCTTCCGCAATGACTGGAACGCCATCTCGACGGACGTCGAGGACGGGCAGGCCGGTCTGGCGGAACTGCAGAACGTGCTGGTCAGCCAGGGGCTGACCAGCACGGCGGCGTGGGAGGAGTACCTGGTCGGCCGGCGGCGCAACCCGTCGCAGGAAGCCGGTCCCGTGACCCCGGTCCCGACGTACCAGCCGCCACCGCCGCCGTACGCGGAGGCGGTGAGCCAGGCAGCGGCCGAAGACACCGCGGCCAACCCGGCTCTGAGCCTGGCCGACCACATCCAGTCCGAGCTGACGCTCACGACGCAGCAGACGGACGCGGACTCCTCGGCCGCGCAGCAGGAAGCGGGTGAGAACGGGCAGCCGAACGAGATCGACACCGTCACCACCGAGGACGCGCCCGAGCACCAGAACACGGCGGCCACGACTTCCACAGTGGACGACAACTCGATGTCGCCGGGCGACGACGACTCCCTGAATCCCGCGGTGGATTCGGGTGCGCGCAGCGATGCGCCCTCCGACGGCTGGGACCGCAGCGAGCTCCGCCACGACGATGCGCCGATCGGTCACATCTGGCGGTCCCCCGACGGCGAGCACCTGCTGCTCATCGACGTGCTGGGCGCCGCCCACCTGGTCACCGCGCAGACGCCGCACCAGGACGGCATGACGACGCTGCACTTCGCCGCCGGTGAGCACGTGGCCGTCAGCCTGGACACCGGGCAGATCGGCGAGTTCAAGGTGGCCGCGATCCAGCTGGAGCACTGGTCGGACTCGGCCGTGACGGGGCCGAGCCGACCTGCGGAGAACTGGGGCGCGCCGCAGGTCACCGGCGGAGCGGTCACGCAGCTCAGCCCGGACGGGGACTGGCGTCGCACGGCGCACCCGAACGGCTCGATCACCGTTGAGGTGGCGAAGCAGGGCACGCACGGCGAGCACATCCGGGGCGAGCTGCGCCGCAACGAGTTCCGTACCGGCTTCGGCCAGGTCGAGGACAAGGCGAAGCTGGCCAGCTACCAGTTCGTCCGCAACGACCTGGGCGCCCCCGGGCCGCCGGTCGGCGTCTCGGGAACCTACGTCGGCCAGCAGCACCCGATCGCGCCCGCGCCGAGCCCGCAGCCGGCCGCCGACCCGAAGTCGGTGGCTGCCGACCCGACCGCGGACCTGAGCAACATCTACCCGCCGCCGCTGTGGCGGACGGACGGCAATGTCCTGTTCCGCATCGACCGGCGCGGTCCGGTCATCGTGTTCCCGGCCGGCTTCGCGCCGCTGAACACGTCGAACCGGATTCCGCTCGGCGGTTACGACGACGACGGCGGGTTCTCCGCCGACAACATGGACATCGCGCAGTACGTGCACCAGAACTACAACTCGATGTTCGTCAGCACCACCCGCTCCGCGTCGTTCGGCATCGAGGGGACTCCCTGGCAGTTCGAGATCGTGGCGCCACCGGGCGGTGTCGACGTCAACGCGACGCTCGGACCCGCCACGAACAAGGCGTTCGAGCAGGAAATCGGGTTCCCCGGCGGCGTCGGCAAGCAGTACGTGCGGTCCGCACTGCTCCAGGAGAGCGGCCTGCACGTGGTCAACCCCCACTACCGGGGAGCCGCCGGCGACCTGCTGCCCGAGCCGACCCTGGGCCAGCTGGTGACGCTGACCAACGCCATGTCCCACAACGGCTGGCAGCTGCACCAGCTACCGGAGGGCACCGGGCCCGACGAGACCGCCGAAGCCGCGCTGGTCCAGGCCATCCGCGACGCGATCCCGCAGATGTCCGAGCAGATCGCGACCGAGCTCGGCATCTCGGTCCAGCAGTTGGAGCAGCTCCGCGCCACCACGGACTTCGACGAAGCGACGCTGCTCGGCCTGGCCCGCGCCTTCGCATCGGACGACCGGTTCGGCGCCGCCGATCTCCTGGAGCTGAGCGGGTTCACCAGCGGCCTGCGCGGCTTCCTGGAGGCCAACGGCATCGAGGACACCGATCGGCTCTACACCGACTCGACCGAAGACCTGGCCGGGCTCGGCGACAGCCTGCACGAGGCCATCACGTCGATGCGGCCCTGGCAGGCCACCGCGCTGGCCCAGGAGCGGATCACCGCGGGCTTCGAGCCGACTGACCAGGACTACCAGTTCTACCAGCGGCTTTGGGCGGAAGAGCAGCTGCTGGCGGCAGACGATGAAGTGTACGAGTTCTCGGCCGAGCACGACCCGAACCTGCTGCAGGGTGCGCTGTCGGACATCGAGCTGTACGCGGCGCAGCAGGCGGCCTCAGGTGCCCTGGACGACGCGGGCCACCTCGGCTTCTCCGCGGGCCTGCAGCAGCAGCGACCGCAGGCGATGCTCATCGAATCGTTGGTGAACAACGGCGTGCGCCGGTTCCCGGCGTTCACCGGCGCTCAGGTGACCGGCGGGGCTCGGTGGGCCGGCTGGCTGGCCGAGGCCCAGCCCGGCGACGAGGTGAGCCTGTCCGCTGCGGCCTTCGCTTCGGCGAACGACACCGACGGCGACGTGGTTTTCCGCCCGGCACCTGGCACGAACTGGCAGTCGGCGTACCTGCTGCCGCAGGACAACGTCGGCTTCCCGGCGGGCAGCCGGTTCCGGGTTGTCGCCACCGACGGCGGCGTGACCGTGCTCGAAGAGGTCGTCGCCGTGCCGACGGAGAACACCGGTGTCCCCGGTGCGGAGAACGGCCTCTCGGTATCGACGGCGGGGCAGCTCACCGGCAACAGCGCTGCAGCGGAGAACTCCGTTGGTGACGAGGGCGCGTCGAGCGCCCTGGGGACGTCGCCGGAGCCGGACGGCCAGGACGGGACCGCGCAGGACGATGTCGAACAGGCGGCAGACGGTGCGGCGTTCCACGACCAGGAGCCGGCGGAGCAGATCCTCCAGGACTTCCAAGCGGCAGAAGGGGATTACGCCTTCTACACCGGTCTCTGGCAGAGCAGCGGGCGACTCCAGGAAGACTTCACCGCGGTGATGGGCTTTCTGTTCGGCCAGGGAGCCGAGACCGCGATGACAGGGACCTCGGCCGACATCGAGCTCATCGCCGCGCACCACGCGGCATCGGGCGTCCTGGATGCGGCCGGCTTCCGCAACGCCCTCGCGTCGGCACGAGGCGACCAGGACGCGAACGCGCTCGTGGTGGATGGCTTGGTGAACAACGGCGTGCGCCGGTTCCCGATGGCCACCGCCGCCGGGGGAACGGTGGCCGGAGGTGCGGCGCGTGGAATGGGCTGGCTGGCCAACGCGAAGCCCGGCGACGAGGTGGGCCTGACCGCCACGGCCTTCGCGTCGACGTCGGCGAACGACGGAGAGGTCGTGTTCCTGGCCGCGTCCGGCGCGGAATGGGGATCGGCACACCTGTTGCCGGACGGCAAGCTCGGTTTCCCGGCGGGCAGCCGGTTCAAGGTGATCTCGACCGGCGGCGGCCTGACGGTGCTCGAAGAGGTCGCACCCGGGAACGTGGCGCACGATCCAGAAACGTCGCAGCACTCACCTGCCCAGGGCGGTGCGGAACAGTCGGACTTCGCCGCGGGGCCGGCGGTGCACGCCGGAGGAGACCAGTCCGCGCACATGCTGTCGCCCGATTCGGTGGAGCAGCGGGGTGTCGGCCACCTCGAGCCCGGCCCGATCGAGGACATCGTGTGGGGCGAGCGGCGGCTGATCCGGCACACCGGCGACAACATCGGCCACTTCAGGCTCGCCGCCAACGGTAACCAGGTGCTGCTCGTCGACCGGATCGGTGCGGCGCACCTCGGCGTCTTGCACTCTGACACCGGTGGGAGCTTGGTGTTCGAATTCCCGCACTGGAACGACAGCGGCAAGTACTACCGGCAGTTGGAGTTCACCAAGGCGACCGGCGAAATCACCGCCCATCCTGGTGGAGTCCGCACCCTCTACTCGAACGACGGCGTTTCGCCGGTCTTCCAGGCGCCGGTCCGGTCTCCGATCAAGTTGGCCGAAGGGCGCCGTTCGTCCGACGCCGATGCGCTTCTGCCCCACGGGATCTGGGAGCAGTGGCAGCCGGGGGAGATTCAGGGCGGTCGCGTGGTCCAGTACAGCGCGGACTGGCTGTGGCTTCGCACCACGTCCCTGGACGGCAGCATTGAAATCGCCGCGACCGGCACCTCGGATGCCATCAACGTCACGGCGAAGGTTCTCGGTGGCGAGTACGTCTGGTCGGGGCCGGATGCCCTGGGCCGCACGAAGATCGGTGCCATGCACCCGGTCGAGCCGGGGATCCCCGAGCTGCTGAGCTACGAGTGGTCGGACGGCAGGCCACCGGCGGCCGTCACCGATGTGCCCTTCCACAACACCGTCCCGCGGCCCCAGGTGATCAACGAGCCGTTGTTCGTCTACCGCGTCGACAAGCTCTCGCCTGGCGAGATCTTCAGCGTCAAGCGCGCCGATGGCGCCGACGGCGAATGGCGTCCGGGCTTCTCCCCGCGCAATCCGGGCAACTTGCGCCCGGACGGTCACAACATCTCGTTGGTGGAGTACGTCGAGAAGAACACGAACTCGATGTTCGTGAGCACTTCGCTCAGCTCGCGCTACGCCAAGGAAGGCACGCACACCTGGCAGTACTGGATCCTCGCGCCCGGTGGCATCGCGGCGAACCACACGCTCGGTCCCGCGACGGACATGCAGCGAGAGCGCGAGATCACCTTCGCCGGCGGTATCGCCCAGAAGTACATCCTCGGTGGCAGGTACCTGGGTAGCGGCTCGATCGAGATCGACGGCGTGCTCTACCAGCCGGGACACTTCGTGCTGAACGCGAACGTCTTCGACGGGATGCCGGAGTACCTGCCGAAGGCCGCTTCGGAGTTGATCGCGGCGGAGGTGCACAACCACCTCTACCAGCGAAGGGAAGAAGGACAGGTCGCCGTCATCGCCCAGGAGCAACTGGCGTTGTTCAACGAGCCGATCGAGCATGCGCTGGCAAGCGGCGACGAGAAGGCGTTCAACGAGGTGCTGGCGGAGCTGCGGGCCGCGATCGCCGCCAGCGGCGCCGCCGGGATCGAGTCGATGTCCGTGCCGATGTCGCCCCCCACCTTCGGTAGCTACTCCTCGGCTCGAGGCAATGGCCACACGCCGGCGTCGGTCGACACCGATGACCCCACGACGTCAGCAGTGGACCCTCTTGGGCAAGACGATTTCGAGCAGCCGGTCGCCGACCTGGACTCGTCCGTCCAGAGCATGGAGGAGCTGTTCGCGCAGGTGCTGTCGCCCGATGCGGTGCACCAGTCGAGCGACGACGCCACCACCGATTCCGAGTCCGCCACCGATTCCGGGTCCGACGACGAGTCCGGTGTGCTGCGGGGCTGGGGCGCGGACCAGGAGATCTTCTTCAAGCCGAGTGCCGTGCAGGTGCGAACGCTGACCAGCGCCGACAACGAGGCGATCGGTGTCACCTTCCTGAGCGACGCGGAATGGGTCGAGCACATGCAGGCGTGGGCCGAGGAGGGTGGTAGCGCCGCCAAGGAGAACTACTTCTTCCCCGGATCCGTCCAAGAGTTCTCCCAGTCCATCGGCCAGCCAGAGGACCTCTCGAACTCCCAGGCCCCCGTTCCTTGGGCCGACTCCTCCGAGGCCCCGTTCGTCATCAACGCGCATGCCGGCCCGACGGCTCTGAAGGTCACGCTGTTCAACGGGAGGACGGTGTCGGTCGATGGAGCGACCTTCGCCGAGATCGTCGCGAAGTCGGCGGCGTTCCGCGCCGCGCGCCCGACGTCCGCCACCGGCTCCTACCTGCTGCTGGCGTGCGCAGCCGGCAAGCTCACCGAGCCCGGCGGTGCCGCCTACGACTTCCAGCAGGCCCTCCCGAACTTCGACCGCGGCGGCGCCGTGTTCGCACCCACCGAGGAAGTCACCGTCGGGTTCATGAACGACGAGGAATCGTCCTTCCCCTACACGGTGATCACCGACGGTGGCAGCTGGAACGCATTCGACGGCGCGCAATCGCCGGTCACCGGGGACACCGAGGCCGGCACCGGCGGCCCGTCGACGCAGCGGCCAGCCGACAACGAGCACACCGCGAACATGGTGCCGGAGAGCTCCGCCGGTGGCGGAAACCACACCCTGCAGACGTTCGGCCACGACCAGAGTTCGGACGAAACCGCCGTCGCGGAGCGCGGGATCCAGGGGGTCGAGTGGGGCGAGGAGCTGAAGATCTCGCGCGCGACCGGGCCGTCGACGCAGTCCGGGGCTGATCCCGTGCGGCGCACCTTCGGCAGCTTTTCCTCCACCGGTGGCACAGCTGGCACCGGCGATGCGTCGGTGACCACCACCGACGGGTCCACGACGACCACCGAGGACGGGGCCGGACAGACCGACGCCGGTTCGGACTCGCCGGTCGAGAACCTGGCGGACCTGTTCGAGCAGGCGCTGGCGCCCAAACCGGCTCAGCAGACCGACGACGGCGCTTTGTCGAGCCCGACTCCGGATTCCCAGCCGGGCAACAGCTCGGATGTCGCGCGCGGCACGAGCTACGACGGGCAGGAGATCTTCTTCAACCCGGCCGCCGTTGAGTCGCGGCCGTTGCTGGGGCGCAACGACGAGCTGATCGGCGTCACCTTCGTGACGGACCCGGACGAGCTCGCGAACTCCTCCGACCAGCACGAGATCCCGTTCGTCAACGTCCGCGAGGCCGGTTCGCCCGGTGCGTCCTACGAGTCATGGCGGCAGGAGTACGACCGGCTGTCGAGGTGGGCGGAGAAGGGGAAGATCGCTGATGCGCCCCTGCCGATCGCCCGGGCGATCGCGCACCAGGCCGGCGTCAAGCACCTGAGCCTTGGACCGGAGGATGCCGCCGCCCAGGCGCAGTACGAGCGGGATCTCGCCATGATCGACCGGGTTCGCCGGGAGCAGGGCGATCGGGCGGCCCTGGAGTTCGCCCGCGGGTTGAAGGAGTTCACCGACAGGTATCCGAAACCGGCGGGTGGCCTGCTGGGGGGTGTGAAGCACGACCTGCTCGTGCCCGAGGACCTGGACCGGGGGATCGTGGAGGTGCAGCCGGACGCGGTGTACCGCTTCCTCGACACCGAGCCGGACGTGGCGCTCGCTGACGGGCTCGTGCCCAAGGAACCCGAGAACGTCCGGCCCCTGGAGACGCACGTCGGGACCACCGGACGCACCCAGTTCGTGTCCACGACCTACGACTCCGGACTCAACTTCAATCGACGGCCGTACCGCTACAAGATCGTGCCTTCGGAGACGGGCATCGACGTGGCCGAAACCTTCCGGCGTTGGGGTGTCAGGTACTCCTTCCCTTGGGAGAAGGAGGTCGCCTTCACGGGAACGATCCCGCCGGCGGACATCGTCGAGATCCGGAACAACGAGACCGGGGAAGTGGTCTGGCGCCGTCCACCGCCGCCGCTCGCCATGGACGCCTGATGCCGGAATCCGGCATCGACGAGAACCAGACCCGGGACCTGGTCGAACCCGAACGTCTTCGACGGAGCGTCAGGCTGCTGGCAGTGCTACCCGGGTATGAAAGGCGACTGCGGGAGTTGTTCCCCTTGCCCGGAACGACATCCAGGCCAGACCGGTCCCGCCGGACGAGAAGGACGAGCGGTAGCGTGATAGCTGGTAGGAGGCTTTTGCGATGAGTGGTGGTTCGGCCCTGCCGGAGGAGCCCCGGTGGGTTTTCCTGATCGACCCGGCTTGGCAGGCGCAGGGCGGCGATCCGCAGCGGCCGCCGCGCCAGGCCGTGGTGGGTGGCTGGCACGTCGAGGCCGACGGCACGACCGGTCGTTTCCACGCCAACGTCGACTACTCGCCGTCCGGCCCGGACTCTCCGACCGACCCGGTGGACGCCACGTTGCGGCTGGTCAACAAGGGCGAGGCCACCGCCGACGCGCTGCTGGCGACGCTGCGCGAAGCGGTGTTCGGGATCGCCGTCGACGAGGCGGGCAGCCCGGTGGTCGCGCCGGCCCCGGACGGCGTGGCCTCGATGTTGGTGACCACGGCCCCCGCACACCGCAAGCGGGTGCGGGTCGCGGGCTGGCGGGAGGCCAGCGCCTCGGAGCTGGTCGGGGCGTTGCCGGCCGAAGGCGTCGACGTGCTGATCAACCCCGGTTCGCGCGCGTCGATGCGCATCCTCGCCGGCGCGCTGCGCAAAGCCGTCGCGTAACCCCCGGTGGGGCCGCAGTTTCAATTGAAACTGCGGAACGTCGGTCCCGGGGTGGAGTCCCGATATCGGTTACTTGCCTGCCCGCCCGATCTCGGAAAGATTCGACGGGGCAACGTGGTTCTTCGGTGAGAGGTGCGGGATGGGTGAACAGGACCAGGCGCGGCACGAGCTGTTGCTCCGGTTCGCGCCGCTGCTGCCCGACGACGTGGTGTGGCAGGCGCGGCGCTGGCTGGCCGCCGGGCAGTGGTCGCACGCGGTGCGGCTGATCGCCCAGGTCTTCGGCGACCGCAACGACCCGCTGCCGCCGGAGGCCCGCGAGGTCTTGCTCGACGGCGTGGACCCGGCCACGGCGGAACTGGTCGCCCCGCTCGCGGACGCGGTGGACTTGACCCTGCTTGTGTGGGAGTTCCGCGTGGCGGACGACGACTTCTCGGCGGCCTGCGCGGACGTCGTCGGAAAGTACCTGGATTCGCAGCCGGGCAAGCACACGGCCTGGCAGGTGCTGCGCCTCCCGGAGGGCGACACCGCGAACCCGGGCCGCCTGATGCACCTCGTGGAGACCCAGGCCGGGCCGGAACCGCACATGCTGGCGGCGGAGCTCGCCGACCGGTTGTGGGACGCGGGGATCGCCAGCCCGCAGGTGGAGGTGTTCCGGCCGGAAAGCGCGCTGGACTTCCACTACCACGCGGGCGCGTTGGTGGAGGGGCGCGAGATCTACGCGGTGGGCCCGCAGCCCACCATCGAGCTCGCCCGCTTCGACGAGACGAGCGAGGACCGCGAGCCCGAAGGCCCGGACCGCGACGCCCAGGTCGCCTACCTCGAATCCGGCGAGCCGCTGACCGAGGAGGCGGACCGCATCCCGGATCTCTTCGCGGGCGACGACGAACCCGTCGTCCCGGTCACGCTGCGCACGGATGGAACCTGGATCTGGTCCGAGCTGACCACGTACTACCTGGCCAACCGCGGTATCGCGCTGCCTCCGGCCCTGCGCGCCCACATCGCCGAAGCGGGCCCGACGGCCCGAACCCCGACTCGCAGGGAATGGGTGGCGATGGTGGCCCTCGAAAACGCCGAACCCGCCTGACCGCCCGGTTCGCCCGGGTGGCGGGTCAATTCCGTGCGAAATTCCGCCGCGCCCCACCGGGTGCCGAGGCAGTCGGCGGTTCCGGGGCCTCGCCGGTGCGGCGGTACTCCAGGACCGCGTCGAGGTACTCCGTCACCGCGTCCCTGTTCTGGGTCAGGCACCTGATCCGGTCCGTCATGCGGTCCCGCTCGTGCTCCAGGGTTGCGATCATCTCCGCCGTCGCGTCGGGGAAGTAGATCACCCGGGGTTTGTCCAGGCACGGCAGGATCTGCTTGATGATCCGGGTCGGCAGCCCCGCGTCGAGCAGCCCGCGGATCTGCATCACCCGGTCCACGTTGTAGTCCGCGAATTCGCGGTAGCCGTTGGGGGAGCGGTCGGCGACGATCAGCCCCTGCTCCTCGTAGTACCGGATCAACCGCCGCGAAGTGCCGGTCCGCTCTGAAAGTTCCCCGATGCGCACGCCCAACTCCCGAACATTGACACGCATGTGATGGCTGGATCCTAAGCGCGGCTACCGCTGCGGGGCGTACTGGAAGCCGCTGCGGTATTCGCTCGGGGTGGTCGCCAGTTGGCGGCGGAAGGCGCGGATGAGGGTGTCGACGGTGCCGAACCCGCAGGTGGTGGCGATGCGGTCCAGGGTGGCGTCGGTCGATTCCAGCTGGTTGCGGGCGAGTTCGACGCGGGCGGATTCGATGTAGGCGGTCGGTGTCATGCCGAGTTCCGCCTTGAAGATGCGGGCGAGCTGGCGTTCGGAGACCTGGGCGTGTTCGGCGAGCTCGGCGAGGCCGATGGGCCTGGTCAGGTTGCCGGTGATGTAGTGCCGCAGGTCCTCGATCCGGCGCGTGGTGGAGACCGGTTCGAGGGGCACGGAGAACTGGCTCTGCCCGCTGGGGCGCTTCAGGTACATCACGAGATGGCGGGCCACGCGAAGCGCGACGGGCTCGCCGAAGTCCTCGGCGACCAGGGCCAGGGACAGGTCGAGGCAGGAGCTGATGCCCGCGCCGGTCCACACGGCGCCGTCGCGGATGAAGATCGGGTCGGCGTCCACGGTGACGGCGGGGTGGTCGGCGGCCAGCTGGTGGGCGGTCGACCAGTGCGTGGTGGCGCGCTTCCCGTCGAGCAGGCCCGCGGCGGCCAGGATGTGGGCGCCGACGCACACGGAGGCGATGCGGCGCGATGTGCCGGCGAGCTGCTCGACGCGGGCGGTGACGTCCGGGTCCGTCAGGGCGGTCACGCGCTGGTCGGCGTCGATGCGCACCGAGCCGGGAACCAGGAGTGTGTCGATGCGCTGGCCGCTGACCTCGTCGAACGTGGCGTCCGGCAGGACGCGCACGCCCGCCGCGGTGGTGACCGGATCCGTGGTTTCGGCGGCCAGGAGCACGCGGTAGCCGGTGTCGGTGTCGACTTCCCGCTGTAGCAGGGCGAACACCTCCGGCGGGCCGGTGATGTCCAGCAGGTCGACGCCGTCGAAGACGACGATGACGATCAGCCGCTTCAGCGCGGGCACGGGCTCTCCCTCCGACGCGATGTCCAGATCTGCAAGTTGATCGTCATTGCAGACACCACGGCGCGATCGTAGCGTCGATCACATAGGCGCCACCAGGGTGCCGAGCGATCCCGAAACCCCATCTGAGGAGGGCTTTTCCCCATGGCTTCCACGACGCTGCGCCAGCTCAACGGCCTCGGCGAAACACCGGCGACCCTCGCCGACGTCACGCTGATCCTGGTCGACTACCAGAACACCTACACCCGTGGCGTGATGGAGCTGGACGGTTGGCAGGCGGCGCTGGATTCCGCCGCAGCACTGCTGGCTCGGGCGCGCGAGGCGGGGGCGCCGGTGATCCACATCGTCCACGACAGCGGTGTGGGCACGCCTTACGACATCCGCGCCGAAATCGGCCAGATCCACCCCAGCGTGGCGCCGGTCGACGGTGAGTCCGTCGTGGTGAAGCACGCGCCGAACTCCTTCCACGGCACCGATCTGGAGCAGAAGATCGCGGCCGCAGGGTGCGAGAACGTGATCATCGTCGGGTTCATGACGCACATGTGCGTCACCTTCACCGCCGAAGGCGCGTTCCTGCGCGGCTACGCGCCCACGGTCGTCGCGGACGCGTGCGCCACGCGGCCGCTGGCGGGAGCCGGGGTCGAGCTGTCCGCCGAGCAGATCCACCACAGCGCGCTGGCGACGATCGGAGACATCTACGGGATCGTCGTGGCGAAGGGATCGGACCTGGAGTAGCCCGCTCGGCCTGGTTGGATCCCGTGCGTACTTTGTGCTGCTGCAGCGACATGAAGTACGCACGGGTCTTTTGGCGCTCGGCTAGCGGTTCAGCGCTCTGATGGTCTCGTCGGCCCAGGCGGTCCAGTCCTCCTTCGGGGTTTCCGGAGCTGGGGCGGCTCCGACGTCGTCGGGATCGGGGCCGGGTTCTTGCCCCGCCGCGGGATGTTGTCCAGGTAGACGCTCGTCGACGTCGAGAACTTCCCGTGCGGGTTGAACGATCCCCTGCCCGCGTCCAGCGCTCCGGTGAACGTTCTCCGCCCGTACCCCTCGTCGCCGCTCGCGCCCGATGTCGCATCCTGCCGCTGCTTCCGCCGCGCCGACGGCCGCGCCCCATCCCGCGTTCAGCGGGAGGTCGGCTCCGAACTGGACGGTCGCACCCTTCCCGGTCTTCGCGGCCGACCCGTCGAACAGGTGCGATCCGAGTGCCTTCGCGCCGCCGACCTTGATCGCGTTGCCGAGCGCTCCCGCCCCGATGCCGACGGCTCCGCCGATCGCGCCGTTCTGCGCCGAGATCAACCGATCCGGCCGGTTCAGCGCCACAGGTCGGCCGGAACCCTTGCCGTATCTGAACGTGCAAGTGCGCTTCCCTGACGCCCCTGTCCCTTATTCGGTTACTTGTCGAGCAGCGCGATCTTGACCAGGCTCAATGCCCGGGGCCTGGCGCGGTCGGCACTCCGGGTGAGACGGCTCCGCAGCGCGAACCGCACAACCCCGACCCGGCGGGAGCGGCTGGCAGAGACTCGACCGATGGGAAGCGAGAGATGAGCGCGAGCGGCAGCAAAGATCAGACCACCGAGGGCGACCACCCCTGGGAGCAGGACAAGCACTACGGCGCGAGCGAGACCGGCGTCGCCTACCTTGCCGATCGCGAGCTGCGGAAGTCCAATGCGGACACCGAGATGATGCCCGCCATCAAGGAGTCCGCCCTGGCCGAGCCGGTCGCCGACGCCGGCACCGGCAAGGCCACGGCGGTCGAGGCCGAGGCTGCGACCGCGGCCGCCACGGCGACGGCCACCAAGGCCAAGCCCGTCGCCGCCGCCAAGACCGCCAAGACCGCCGACGTCCCGTCGCGTCCCGGAAACCGTGTGTCCAAGCCGGTGGTGGCCGCCGCGGCCGTGGCCGGTCTGGTGCTGCTGTCCGTCCCGGTGCTGATCGCGGGCCTCCTCCAGAACGACGACACCCCCTCGCGCGCCCTGCCGAATCCGGCGGCCTACGAGGACGACGCCCAGGCGCAGTCCGGTTTCATCCCGGGCATGGCGCAGGAGCAGCCGGTCCCGCCGCCGGGCATCCCGGACGGCAACCTGGTCCAAGGCCCCCCGCCGCCGGGCATCCCGAACGACGGCGCGCCGGTGCCTCCTCCGCCCGCTGGGGAGATCCCGCGCGGCGAGGTGCAGCCCGCAGTCCCGGCCGACCCCGCGCGCACCGCTGCCCACCCGGTCGTCTTCTCCGGGTTCGCCGGGCCCGGCTGCGGGAGCGGTAGCTTCAGCCGTCCCGGCTACTACGTCAACGGCAACCAGGGCTGGCTCAAGAGCGACGGCGCGCACGCGGCCGACGGTTGCGACGGTTCGTACTCCTCCTTGCCGATGTCGGGTGACCCGAATCGGGACGGTGACAACTCCGCGGTCTGGCGGTTCACTACTGGTGACGTCAAGCAGGGCAGCTGCCAGGTGTCGGTGTTCGTGCCTCGCGGCGACCTGCAGCACGTCGGCGGCGACCCGAGCTACTACACCGTCTACCAAGGCGACCAGACCAAGGGCCCGTCCGGTGATTTCCGGGTCTTCCAGACCAACCGGCAGGGCAGCTGGGTCGACGGTGGACGGTTCGCGGTCACCGGCGGACGGCTGACCATCAAACTGCACTCCCGCGGCAAGGACTGGACCGACAAGGGCCCCACCTACGCGCACCACGCCGCGGCGCAGATGAAGATCGACTGCAGCGCCTGACGGAAGTCGGCGAATTCAGGAGGAAACCGTGTTCGTTTGGGATCAGGGCGTGATCATGCCCTCCGAGATGGACGGCTTCGACGAGCTCGACGAGGTGTTCCTGCACCTCGCACCGGAAATGTCGGACAACCTCAGCGCTGCGGTTGCCAACCACCTGGACAACGGAGACGAACTCGCGGCCGCCCAGGCGCTCGCCGCGTTCGCCGAGCGTCGGCAGCTCCCGGTCTCCCGGGCCGACCGGCGCACCCTGCGGGACGTGATCGAGTCGCACAACGGCGACCTGACCTGCATCGACCTGCTCGACGGCCGCGCAGGCGCACGGCTGAACGGCGACACCCAGCTGCTCCCGGTCCTGCCCCGGCCGGCCCGGGAAACCGTGCCCATGCGCACGGCGCCCCGCCCGCACGTCGCGGACGTCGCCGCGGCGCAGACCGCCGTGCTGCCGGCCATCCGGCCGCTCGGCACCGGAGCGCACCGCCGCTGGTGACCCGATCTCCCGGCTCCTCCCGCGGGCCGGGAACGCGCTGCACCGCACACTCACTCCCGCGCCCAGAGTGTGCGGTGCAGTCGCGCATTACCGAAAGTGCGCGATCGATTACCGCGGGCGCGCGATCCTTACAGATTCTTACAAGGTCCGACTGACGTTTACAGACCGTTGGAATCTCTTCGATCCCGGCCATTCCGCAGGTAGCGTTCCTGGTGTCAGAGAGGCCGCGGGCTAGTCGGAAATTCCCTAGCCCCACCAATTCCGCCGAATCGCGACGAACAGCCGAAAGACGTCTGTGCCGCGGCGCGAACCGGCGACACTGGGAGTGAAGAACGTTGCTGGTTCGTGTGCTGTCCGACGTGACCGTGTTCGCCGACCGCCCCGAGTTGCAGGAGAAGATCTCCCGGCTGCTCGACCAGGCCCCCGAGCGGCTGTCCGGCGCCTCCGACGTCGCGGTGCTCGCCTACGGCGGAACGCTGCCGGCGGACGCCCTGGTGCACTGCGTTTCGCGGCTGAGCCGCTCCTACCGGGTGCTCGTGGTGCTGCCGGAGCAGGCCGCCGCGCAGGTTCCGGAGCTGCTGCGGGCCGGCGCGCTGGGCTTCATCGGCGACGGCTGCGACGACCAGGAGTTCTACGACGCGCTCGGCGTGGTGGCGCGCGGCGCGGTGTACGTCGCGTCGGGTTCCCGGGCGGCCCTGATCGGCGGCGGCGCCCCGGCGGAGCCCGCGCAGCAGGTGCTCACCCGGCGCGAGCAGGAGGTGCTGCGCTGGATCGCCGACGGCTACACGCACTCCCAGGCGGCCCGGCGGATGGGCCTGTCCGGAGCGACGGTCGACACCTACGTCAAGCGGATCCGGGCGAAGCTGGAGGTCCGCAACAAGGCGGAGCTGACCCGCAAGGCGATCGAACTGGGCGTCGTCCGACGGGAACCCCTTCTAACAGCCGCCTGATCCCCAACCGATGCCCCGCCCGACGACGCCCCGGACACCCCACGCACGCCACCACCCGAGGCTCGGTCCTCCGCAATTTCAATGGAAATCAGAGCTCTGATTTCCATTGAAATTGCGGAAGTTGTCCACAGGTCCCGGTGTGTCGGGGTCCGACACACCGAAGGTCCGCAGTTTCAATTGAAACCGCGGCGGAGGCCTGGTCGAGCCGGGACTAGCCGGCCAGCGGCAGGGACGCGGTGAACTGGCAGCCGCCCTCGACGTTCTGGACGGAGACGCCGCCGTGGTGCGCCTCGATGATGCCGCGCACGATCGCCAGCCCCAGCCCGCCACCGACGTCCTTGCCCGCCGGGCGGGACGGGGTTCCCCGCCAGCCCGGTTCGAAGACCTTGTGCAGGTCCGCCTCCGGAATTCCGCCGCAGGCGTCCGAAATGGACAGCACCGCCCGGCCCTCCGCCGCGTGCGCGCACACCGTGACCGCGCCGCCGGGGTGGGTGTGCCGGACGGCGTTGCTCAGCAGATTCTCCAGCACCCGGTTGATCTGGCGGATGTCCACCCGCACCGCGACCGGCTCGATGCCGCCCGGCACCAGCCGGACGCCGCGGCTGCGGGCCTGCGGCTCGATCGCGGTCACCGCGTCGCTGATCAGGTCCGCGAGCGACACCGGCGTCAGCGACAGGGTCAGCGAGTTGGACTGGATGCGGGACAGGTCGAACAGGTCGCCGACCAGGTGGTCCAGCCGCTGCGTCTCCTGCAGGATCAGGCCCAGGTAGCGGTCCTGGTCGCGGGCCATGCCGTCCTGCAGCGCCTCGGTCATCGCCCGCAGGCCCGCCAGCGGCGTGCGCAGGTCGTGCGACACCCACGCGATGAGCTGCCGCCGCGATGCCTCCAGCAGCTGCTCCTGCTCCCGCGATGCGGTGAGCGCGGCGCTGGTCGCGGCGAGTTCCTGGGTCAGCACGGCCAGCTCCGCCGAGCCGGACTGGGCGGGCGCCGCGAACCGGCCGTCCTCGCCCATGGTGCGGGTGGCGCGCGCGAGGTTCCGGCTGCCGTGCAGGATCCGCCTGCCGAGCAGCAGGCACAGCATCACCGACACCGCGGCCGTCGGGATGCACGCCAGCAGCACGGCGGTCATGCCGCGCACGGTGAAAAGGTCCAGGAATGCGAGCACCACGAAGGTGAAGCCGATGGAGATGATGGTGATGACCGCGAGCATCATCATCATCACGACGAGCGATCCCCGCCGCAGGAACCACAGGATCCAGGCGCCGAGCAGGCCCACGGCCACCGAGCACCACAGCGATACGAGCGCGACGAAGATGAGGTCGTGCATGACCTTCGTTTCTGTTGCTGTCGACCAGGTGTTTACGTCTGGTAAAGGTGCATCAGCGGTTCCCCCCAGATCGGGGCAAAGTATAAGCTACGGGCTGAAACGCGGTGTCCCTTTCGGGAACGTCGCCTTCCCCGATTTCTGGAGTAAGTGTGGCGTCGAATACTGATCGGAACGGGGGCGCTGGGTCGCCCGAGGACCGCTCTCTGGATTCGCTGCCGCCGGAGCTGCGGCTCTACGTGCCGGCGGAGGGCACTCCGATCGAATCGGCGAAACCCGACGAGCCGTCCTACGAAAAGGTCCCGCTGGCCTCGCTTTCCGGCGCGGCGCGGCCGGAACCGGCGCCCGCCGCGGATGTTCCGCCCCAGTCGGCCAAGGACGTCGGCCTACCGTCGAAGGTTTCGCTGATCTCCCTGGCCGCCGCGGCGGTGATCCTCGTCTCCGTGCCGTTCGTGCTCGCGGTGCTGCTCTCGCGCGACGACGCCCCGGGGCTCGCCAACCAGGCGACGCAGATCGACGCTGAAGGAGAACTGGGGCTGCCGGCCGGTGAAGGCGTGGAGCCTGCGGAGCCGGTGCTGCCCACGGAGCCCCCGCTGACCGCGAGGGAAGAAGTTCCCGTGCGGCAGGAGCCGACCGAGGCGGACAAGCCGCTGCCGCCGCCGGAGCAGCCGCAGGAGAGCGGGCCGAGCGGCAGTGACACGCTCATCGCCGGGGCAGGCTGCTCGAACACCGCGACGGAGCAGTACCAGGCGGTCAACTTCTACTCGAACGGCGCCGAGGGCTGGTACAGCCGCAACGGCGGCGCCGGCGACGGCCGCTGCCGCGGCATCTTCGACGCGATGCCCATGTCCGGCAACGCGAACAAATCCGGCCCCAGCAACTCCGCGAAGTGGACCTTCGACGTGTCGGCCAAGGTGATGGTCGGCACCTGCGCGCTGTCGGTATACATCCCGAACGACAGCGACCGCCGCAACGTCGGTGCGACCAGCGCGCACTACTCGATCTTCAACTCGTTCGACCACAGCGGCACGGACGTGGTCGGCGTGAAGGACATCAACCAGGTCGCCAACCTCGGCAAGTGGCTGGACCTCGGGTCGTACAAGATCACCCAGGGCAAGATCTCGGTGAAGCTGCACGACCGGGGCGAGGACTACGCGGGCGGCGCGGACGGCGAAGGCGCCCACATCGCGGCCACCCAGATCCGCGCCACCTGCACCCCGGCCTGACGCGGCTACACCGCCACCCGGGCGCCGTCGCTCTCCTTCTGCGCGCGGAGGGACTGGAAGTTGTTGTCACCGCTGAAAATCCGGACTACTTACTGTCCGCTGTGGACGAGCACTCGCCCGGCGTCGCAGTGGTGGACGTGCATCGTGGCGGCCGTGGAGGTTCGACCCGCAGGGCGGATCTCGCGGTGCTGCGCTATCTGGAGGCGCGGTTCGCGGTCGCGGAGTGAAGTCGGGGGGGGGGGGGGGGGGGGCCCCCCCCCCCCCCCCCCCCCCCCCCCCAACCATGCTAAGCAGCCGGTTCCAGCACGAACACCGGAATCTCGCGCGAGGTCTTCTCCTGGTAGTCCGCGTAGTCCGGATAGGCGGCGACCGCGCGAGACCACCACTGCGCCTTCTCGTCCCTGGTGACCTCCCGCGCCACGTAGTCCCGGCGCGTCGGCCCGTCCTGCAGTTCGACGGTGGGGTTCGAAAGCACGTTGTAGTACCAGACCGGGTGCTTCGGCGCCCCGCCGAGAGAGGCGACGGCGGCGTAGGAGCCGTCGTGCTCCACGCGCATCAGCGGGGTCTTGCGGAGCTTCCCGGACTTGTTGCCCTTGGTGGTCAGGACGATCACCGGCAGCCCGCGCAGAGTGGTTCCCCTGGTGCCGCCCGAGCCTTCGTACTCCTCGACCTGGTTGCGCACCCACTCCGTCGGGCTGGGTTCATATTCGCCGGTCAGCGGCATTGAAGCGCTCCTAACGTCAGCGTCAACGGCGCCTGTGGAACGCCCCCTGAGAGGCCCCTATTCCCCTGCCGCAGACCGGCGAACCCGCCAGGATCAGTCGAAGACGGTGACGCCCTGGGCGGCGGGCTGCAGCGTGCCGACCTTCATCGACTTGATCGGGAACTCCGCGTAGAGCCCGCCGTTCTCGCTGTTGGTGCCGTCGGTGCCGAAGATGGTGGCGTTCACCGCGTCGCCGGCGCCCGGCACGCCGACCTGGAAGCCGGTGGCGACGAAGGTGTTCGAGTCACCCTTGTCACCGAATTCGATGAGCACGCCGGCGAAGCCGGTCTCGCCCGGGTCGAGGCTGAAGTCCGTCGGGCCGCCCGGGATCTCGACCTGCTGGGTCGGCACGTCGATGGTGCTGTTGGTCATGTCGAGCGGCGTGACCGTCGCCCAGCCGTTCAGGTCGCAGACCTTCTGCGACTTGTTGGTGACGGCCATCAGCAGGACGCCGGGGCGGTCGGGCTGGACGTTCAGGTCGACCTTGAAGTCGCTGGAGGTGCACTTGGCACCGGTGGTGCGCTGACCGCTGCCGGGCGCCTGGCCACCGGCCGTCGTGCCGGCGGAGGGCTTGGAGTCGCTCGTCGACTTGCCGTCACCGGCGGACTGGTCGGGGTGGAACTCGCCGGGGGCGATCCCGGCGGCCGCCGCGGACCCGTCGGTGGTGCCCTGCGTGGTCTGCGGCGCGGCAGCCGGCTGGCCGCATCCGGCGAGCAGGAGGGCGCCCCCGACGAGTCCGGAGATCGCGCCGAGCGTCCGAGTGCGGTTGAGCTGCATTGGTGTCCCCTTCGTAAAGCTGTTTCGTTCCCCTTTGCCCCGAAAGACGTGTACCGCCCGCCGAGGTTGTCAATGAGCCGAAAGAAGTTTTCAAAAACTCGCTGACCTGCAGTGATGTAATCACATGATCACGCTGCTCCCGAAGCCGGGCGGAAACGGGTGAAGCGCCCCGGCGCCGAACGTAGACAGCCTCGGGCGCTGCGGCGGCCACGAGCCGGAGAGGGTGGGGGAACCCCTCACCGCAGGGCAAGGCGGTGCGGATGTGACCTTCATCGACGAAGAAGCTGCGACCGGTACCGCACAAGATCGCCCGGACCTTGTAACCTTGGGCACGCGGGTCGTTAGCTCAACTGGCAGAGCAGCGGACTTTTAATCCGCGGGTTCAGGGTTCGATCCCCTGGCGACCCACCAAAACCCCAGGTCACAGACCTGGGGTTTCGTGTTTGACGGCCCGAGTGCCACTAAATTGCCAAGATTCCTCGCTACTCGGTGGAGCCCGCGAACTCCAGAGCCACGACGATCGCCCGGGGCCCCTGCCGTCGGCCGAAGTAGTGGTCTTGCGTCGTGGGCACCCGCGAGTGGCCCAGCAGGTCCGCTACCTCGCGAGCAGCCAGCCCAGCGTCCGCCCAGCAACGTGGCGACCGTCTTCCGCAGGGTATGGAAGGTCGCCCACTCGTACCCCGCGCGAACGCGAAGCTGTTTCCACGTTACAACTCCAGTCGTGCACGGACTCGGCTTGTTGGTCCTGGGGTTGCCTGGCTGCGGTCCGGCTGCGAAGACCCGGAGAAGGTCTCTCAGTTCGGATGAATCTTCCGGACGTCATCTCTGGCCACGGGCGAATGTCCGCTCATGCCGATGAGGTCGCGTTGGTCAGAACGCCTGGTCAAGAGTGGTTTCGCGCGTTTGCGCTGGCAACTTCCTGCGGGGACCGTACGTTCCGGGGGCGGATCCGATTGGCGGCCTTTGCGAGAGCCGTCCTCGGTGTGAGGCAACGGGGGCTGCTGGGCGGCAGAGGGGGAATGGTGGAGTTCCAACACGTCGCGGATCTGGTGGGCAAGGGCGTCGACGCCGTCGGTGTGGCCACGATTGTTGTGGGAGCGCTCGCCGCGATCACTGTCGAGGGCCTCCGGCTCGTGCGTCGGCAGAAAGGCGTGTACCGCTCCTTCCGCCGCCGACTCGGCCAGTCGATCCTGCTCGGACTTGAGTTCCTCGTCGCCGGCGACATCATCCGGACCGTCGCGGTCTCGCCGACGTTCGAGAGCCTCGGCGTACTTGCCGTCATCGTGGTGATCCGCACGTTCCTCAGCTTCTCCCTCGAACTGGAGATCACCGGCCGGTGGCCCTGGCAGAAGACGGCCGAGGCGGCGACCGGAGCTCGCGAGTGACACAACGGCTGTCCCTGGCCGAACTGGGTTCAGTGTTCGATCCCAGCAGCGATCCCGGTGACGGTCGCCGGTCGAAGTCGACGAGGTCCGCCAAATAAGGTCTCCTGAAGCGGGTGTCGCAGGTTCGAATCCTGCCGGGTCGCGGGCAGCGGTGAAGCCTGCCTGTAGTCCTGAATCAGATTGCCGCTCAACTGCCACGAATCAGCCGCCGAGTTCCCACGCGACCGCAGTGCAGCAGAACCAGGGGGAGAGTCGAGATGCCGATGATCGTGTGGTGGCGCAAGCCGCCCAGCGCCAAGGGGCGCTCTGATGGGCGAGCTCTCGTCGCAGCACGCGTGTGCGTCGTCGGTCCATGGGTGTACCTCGTGGTCTTCCTGCCCGTGGCCGTTCTGGCGCCGGCCACGGCACAGATCGGCCAATGGGGTCTGCGGGTACTGGTGGTCATGGCCGTAGTCGGTCTGGTCGCCGTGTTCGTCCGGCGGCCCTACGACGATCAGGATGGTGACCTCGGCTTCACCCTCGGCTTCGGATCGCTGCTGTTGGTGCTGCCTGCTCTGCTGGGCGGGTTCTGGCCACTGGCTCTCCTTCCGCCGATCGTGCCGATCCTCATGGTGGCCGCGGCGATCCGCAGGCGCATGCGGCGATGAGTCCGTACAGGATGCCTGCATGCCCGCGCGGCGACGAGCGCGTCACATGCGCAGGGCGCCGGAGTGAGCGATCAAGGAGCGATGCTGGGCGCGCCGCTCCTATCGTCAGACCGGCTGGGTCGCGAGGTCCACAGTGGACAGTTCGGTACCGGGCTGCTGAGGGCTGATCTGCTCACAGCAGAGAAACCCGGGAAGTGTGCCGGGGTGGCGGCATTGTCGGGGCATGACGGACCACGAGAAGCAGCCACTTTTCGACCACCGACTCCGAGAACGGTTCTTCAGCCAGCGGGTACTGGTCCTCGACGGCCCGCTCGACGACGACAACGGGACCGTGCTCGCCACCCAACTGCTGTCCCTCGCGAGCGAGGATCCCGGGAAGGACATCGCGTTGTGGATCCACTCGCCGGGCGGCTCGGTCTCCGCGATGCTGGCCATCCGTGACGTGATGCGGCTCGTGCCGTGCGACGTGGCCACGCTCGCGCTGGGACTGGCGTGCAGTGCGGGCCAGTTCCTGCTGTCCGCGGGCACACCGGGCAAGCGCTTCGCCCTCCCGCACGCCCGCATCCTGATGCACCAGGGCTCGTCCGGGATCAGCGGATCGGCGGTCGAGGTGGAGGTGCAGGCGGACGACCTGCGGCACACCCGGGACACGGTGCTCGGGATCATCGCGGAGGACACCGGCCAGCCGATCGAACGGATCTTCACCGACTCGCTGCACGACCGCTGGTTCACCACCGAGCAGGCACGCGAGTACGGCTTCATCGACCACATCGTCGACAGCCTCGACCAGCTCGTGCCCGTGCGCACGCACAAACTGGGGCTCGGCGCGGCGACGGGAGCCGGTGAATGAGCACCTACACCATCCCCAACGTCATCACGCGCAGCGTGGGCGGCGAGCGGATCATGGACGTCTACTCGCATCTGCTGTCGGAGCGGATCGTCTACCTCGGCACCGCGATCGACTCCGGCGTGGCGAACGCGTTGATCGCCCAGTTGCTGCACCTGGAGGCGGACAACCCGGAACGTGAGATCAACCTGTACATCAACTGCGAGGGCGGTGACCCGTCCGCGATGCTCGCGCTGTACGACACGATGCGCTACATCAAGGCGCCGGTGGCGACGACGTGCGTGGGCCAGGCGGTTGCGGCCGGTGCGGTGCTGCTGGCCGCGGGCGAGGCCGGGCACCGATCCGTGTTGCCCCACACCCGGGTGGTGCTGCACCAGCCCGCGGCGCAGGGCCGCGGCGCCATCCCGGACCTCATCATCCAGGCGGACGAGGTGGTGCGGGTGCGCACCCAGATGGAGGAGATCCTCTCGGCGCACACCGGTCGCGGTGTCGCGGACCTGCGGCACGACACCGACCGGGACCGCGTGTTGGACGCGGCGGGCGCCGTCGACTACGGGCTCGCGGACCGCGTCCTCGACCACCGGACCTGAGACCGCGTCTCAGGCGGCCATGAGCACGGGTCCCGCGGGACGGCGCCTGACCGCGGGGCCCGCGCCGCGTCGCTGCCGGACGTCGCCCGCGATGCCGGCGAGCAGGTCGGCCAGGTCGACGCCCAGCGCACCCGTGACCGCGGCGATCATCTCGCTAGAGGGCTCCTTGCGGCCGCGTTCGATCTCGGACAGGTACTGCGGCGAGATGCCGGCCCGCTCCGCGATGTCGACGAGGCGGCCACCCTGCTCCTCCCTGGTCGCACGCAGGCTCCGGCCCAGCACCTCACGCCACAGCGGTTCCGGCTCACGATCCGGCATCGGGGTGCGCTTCTGGTGGAAGGGGAGGATGTCCGCCATACCGTCATCCTGACACCGGCCCCCCGCCCGGAGGCAGCGGTTCCGCTCCCGGCGGAAACACCCGACTCGGCCCGCAGGGCATCGTCGATCGCCGACATGCCGCCGAGCGTGTGAGGTGGGAGGCGGGGAAGTTGCCCGCAAACGGCGGCAGGCAACGCGAAATCCGCCCCCTGCGTTCGTGCAGGTAACCAAAGGTGTTGGCAGACAACGGCAAACGTCGATGGTCACGGAAACCAGATCCACGGGGCACCACGCCCCCGGGGAGAAACGAAGGCCGCGCCGGTTCAGGGCTTCGCCGGACGGTTCCGCACCAGGTAGCGCACCAGCATCGCGCCGTCTTCGGTGAGGACGGATGCCAGCTCCATGTCGATGGGGTCGAGCGGCAGCCCAGTGGCGATCCGCCCGTGCTCGCCGCTGACCAGCAGCGGCGAGATCGTCAGCCGCAGCTCGTCGACCACACCAGCGGCGAGCAGTCCGCCGAAGAGGTGCGGGCCGCCTTCGCAGTCGATCCGGTTCAGGCCGCGTTCGGCCAGCGCCTCGGTCGCGGCGGCGAGGTCGACGGTGTCCTCCCCGGCGATCAGCAGTTCGGCGCCGGCCTCCTCCCAGGCCTTCTGCTTCTTCACCGGTGCGGTGGCGCACGTGATCACCAGGGTCGGCGTGGCCGCCTCGGTGATCACCGGCGCATCGATGGGCAGGGACCTTCCGGTCGTGACCACGGCCGTCGGCGGGACATCCCGGAGCCCGTGACGACGACGCAGTTCGAGCGTGGGTTCGTCCGGGTGCACGCCGCGGAACTCCTCGACCATCGCGGTCGTGGCACCGACGAGCAGGACGTCCGCGAGGTCGCTCCCGAGCTTGAGCACCTGCTGATCGGCTGGGCTGGAGAGCTGGCGCGCGCGGCCGCCCACTTCAACGGCTCCGTCAGCGCTGGAGACGTAGTTGACGACAAGCCATCGGCGGCCCGCTGGGTACGTGTAGAGGCGTTCGAGCTGCTGATCGTCCAGGTCGGCGTGCTCTGGCCAGATCTGCTTCATCACGAGATCCATTCCTGCTCGCGCGCCGGAGTCCGCGTGCCGTTGATGCAGGCGACCATCTCCAGCGTGCGCCGAGTCGGCAGAACCTGGTGCACGCGGAACATCGCCGCCCCGACGCGGGCCGCGATCGCGGTGGCCGCCAACGTGCCCGTGAGGAGCTCCTCCCGATCGGCGACGTCGAGGTCGAGGCTTTCGCGGACGAAGGTCTTGTTCGACAGTGCCATCAGCACCGGCCAGCCCGTTTTCACGATCTCCTGCACCCGCGCCACCAAGGCCAGGTGGTCGGGTGTGTTCTTCCCGTACCCGGTGCCGTCGACGAGGATGCCACCGCGCGGGACGCCCTTGGATTCGGCGAGCTCGGCCAGCCGCACCGTCTCGTCCAGCACCGCGGTGACGACATCCTCGTAGTCCGAGCGAACCGGCTCCGCCCGGGGGACGCGGTTGGAATGGGTGCACACGTAGCCGGCCTCGTAGGCCGCCGCCACGTCGAGGATCTGCGGGTCGGCGGCGCCCCACGCGTCGTTGATGATGTCGGCGCCGGCGCGGCAAACCGCGTCGGCGACCTCGTGCCGCCAGGTATCAACGCTGATCAAGACATCGGGATGCGTTGCCCGGATCCACTCGACGGTGGGCAGCACCCGCCGGATCTCCTCCTCGGCGTCGACCTCCGCGCCGGGGCTCGCGGTCACGCCGCCGATATCGATCACATCGGCGCCTTCCGCAACGGCGCGATCGACAGCCACCTTGGCCGCGTCCTCCTCGAACGTGGCACCCCGGTCGTAGAAGGAGTCAGGCGTGCGGTTGACGATCGCCATCACCAACGCCCGGTCTCGAACCACTCGCCGGCCACGGAACGAGAGGTCGAATGCGCTAGAGCCGAGTTCCTGCACTGGCCCGATCCTTCCTGCGGTAGCTGCCCGAGCCGCCGTTACCCTCTGCAACCGGATGCGCTCAGGGGTGGATACGGGCCAGTCTGCCAGAGCTGATCGCGCTTGTACCCGGGCAACGTGGCCGACGTCCTGTCGGGAGGTTCGCGCCGACCGGGCCGGATTCGTGATCGGCCTAGAATCGCGAGGATGCGGGTGGAGCTGGCGGCGCTGGTCGTCGAGGACTACGACCGGGCCATCGAGTTCTTCGTCGAAGCACTGGGCTTCGAACTCGTCGAGGACACGCCGTCGTCGACGAGTGATGGACGTCCGAAGCGGTGGGTCGTCGTTCGGCCGCCAGGCGGGGAAACCGGCATCCTGCTCGCTCGCGCGGACGGTGCGCAGCAGGCTGCCGCGGTGGGGAACCAGTTCGCGGGCAGGGTGGGTCTGTTCTTGCGGGTGGACGACTTCGACGCCGCGTTCGACCGCATGGTCAGGGCCGGGGTCGAATTCGTGACCGCGCCACGCGCCGAACCTTATGGGCGGGTCGCCGTCTTCCTGGACATCTCGGGCAACCGGTGGGACCTGCTCGGGCCGGCATGAACGGTCGCCGCGAGCTGCTCGTACGTCACCTCGCTCGATCGGCGTCGTCCGGCCCGGGAATCAGCGGGCGGGTAGGAGCCGGGGCACTGCTCGGACGTAGATCACCATGCCGACGACCTCGACCAGGGTTTGGGTGACGACCACGACCGCCGCGATGGCCAGCGCGTCGGGCAGGGCCAGGGCCAAGGGGAGAACCACCAGCGAGTTGCGGGTGGCGCCGGTGAACACGATCGCGCGGCCGTCCGGGACGTCCAGGCGGAACAGGCGGGCAACGGCGCGCCCGGCGAAAGCCATGACGACCAGGAAGAGCACGTAGCAGGGCACGACGCGGGCCACCGCGGCGAGGCCGTCGCTGAGCTTCGGCACCTGGGAGGCCACCACCGCCAGCAGGGTCGCGGCCATGAGCGGCACCATCAGGGTGCTCACCGCGTCGGCCAATCGTCGTCCGGCTTTCCGGCGAGCCGCCCAGGCTTGGGTGAGCCAGGCCAGCGTCAGCGGGATGACGATCAGCACGACGAACGCCTCGATGAAGGGACCGGCCTCGACGACATCGGCGAGGTCCGAGCCCAGGAACAGGAAGAGGAAGCCGGGCAGCAGCACCATTTGCGCGAGGAGCAGCAGTGGTGTGGCTGCGAGCAGTCGTTGGCTGCTGCCGCCTGCCAGCCCGCTGAAGACGATCACGTAGTCCACGCACGGCGTCAGCAGGACCAGCAGCACTCCCAACCGCACGGCCTGGTTGGCGGGCAGGAATGTGAACATGGCTGCGACGACCAGCGGTACCACCACGAAGTTCACCACCAGCGCGGCTCCCAGGAACCGGCCTGCACGCAGGGAGCGACCCAGCTCGGCGGCCGGTACCTGCAAGAACGTCACGTACAGCAGAGCGGCGAGCACCGGGTTGATGGCCTGCTCCAGGCCCGGCCCCGCATCGGGGGCGGCCCAGCCCACGACAGCCCCAGCCGCGAGCGCGCCCACGTAGACGGCGACCTGGTGGCGTTCCATGCCTGCGACCAGGCCCGATGCGGACGACAACGTTCGTGCTCCTTGCAGGGTGCGGACGAACCAGCAACGCGGCGAGCCGGGTCAGGCCGTCGGGGATGGCGTCGGTGCGGCTTCGCACCAGCCACTCGCTCGATCTCTTGGGTTTCCCGGTGCACGAACAACGTCGAACGTCCATGGGTGACCATCTCCGGTGGGCGTTCTTTTCGTGCTCTGTGCAGGTAACGAAGG
The DNA here is from genome assembly GCF_056431445.1 of Saccharopolyspora sp. NPDC045941. Lineage (NCBI taxonomy): Bacteria > Bacillati > Actinomycetota > Actinomycetes > Pseudonocardiales > Pseudonocardiaceae > Saccharopolyspora > Saccharopolyspora sp. NPDC045941. The sequence goes on along the minus strand of NZ_JBWKKU010000021.1, from coordinate 7,157 downwards.
TACGCGTCCTGCGTCATCGACGGCCGTGAGTCGCGAACGGGGTTCCTCGGCCGCGCCCTCGGCGACTGGTGAATAATCCGCGACTTCGTCCGGCTCGCACCATTTGACCAGCAAAGGGGCGCGTGTGGCATGTGAGTCAGCAGGTCACGGTAGTGACTTCACCAGATTTCGCCTCTCCGCGTGCAACTGCGGGAGGCTGCATAACCGCGCGATATTAAGTAGGACGAATTCCACATGGCCTGGCATCGATTTGAGAACGCTCGTATCACGGTGCAGTAACCATATTCATCGATGTTTTGTTATTTAATCGTGAACATGTCGGAAAGCTGCTGGTCATCGTGCCTTTTCGATTGGGATTCGCCTTTTTGCCGGACGTGTAACGGGAGTAACGAGCCGGGGGATGCGTCGTATTAATAGTCCGGAGGGGGATCGCGTTACGGTGTGTTGCATTCCGCTACGCCCTGCGATCGCTGGTCGGGTTGTGCAAATAGAAGAACGACATGATCGCGCCATATCGCCTACCCCGACCAGGCGGTATGAGCAGGTCAGATCGGAGTAATATGGGCTGCTCCCACGCCCAATCATGCCCCCTCTTCCCGTTGTTGAAGGCAAGCTTGAGCGGCTGGCGCGAATCCTATTGCGACAGCAATGACAGGTGGCACGATTGCGCCCGGTACAAGTTGGCGTCCCGGGGCCAGCTCGTGCCGATCTCGCTGCTCCCGAACGGTGCCGACGTGGGGCACATCAGGAAGGCCGCCGAGCGGTCCGCCACGGCCGAACCGACCCCGCCGGCGCCGCTCATCTCCGAGTCGCCGGAAACCGTGGCCTGGTTCGAGCCGGCGCCGAGACCAGACCTGACCAGGCCTCGTGAGTCGTCGTTCCGTTCGCAGTCCCCCCGACCCCCACAGCCCCCACGGCCACAGCCCCCGCAACCCCCGGCGGCCCCTTCGCGGGCCCCGCAAGTCCCAAGAACCCCACCAACCGCGGACCAGGTAGCACGGCCCACGCGAGCGCAGGGCTCGAAGCGCCGTTGGTGGACCCGACTCGCCGAGTGGATGAGAGGCCCCGCATGAGCAGCTACTGGCCCTGGTGGGCGGGCGCGATCGGGCTCGCCCTGGTCACCATCAACTACACGCTGATCACGGATCGGTCCTTCGGGGTGTCCTCGGCGTGGGATCGCGTCCTGCACTGGCGCGCCGAACGCCGCATCGAGCGGCAGGAGGCCCAGTTCGCCGACGACCGCGCCCTGGAGGAAGCGTTCGCCGCGGCGACCGCCGCGGAGTTCGGGACCCGATCCGAAGCACCCACCTCGCCGGACGTGATGCGCGGTGGCGCGCAGCCGCACGGCCAGGACGCCGGATCCGCGGCGCCCGAGCAGGCCACGACGCGGAGCGTGCGCTCGGCGCCTCTGGTCACCCAGGCCGCCCTGCTCCTGTCGATCTTCGTCGGCGGCTGGGTGGCCGCCGTCGTCGCCGGCCGGTTCGAGGTCCGCTTCGACATGGGCGAGGGTTTCCGCCAGCTCGTCACCGCCGATTCGAACGTCATGATCGGCGTGCTGTTCGTCGGAGGCATCCTCGTCGGCTTCGGCACCCGCTTGGCCGGTGGCTGCAGCTCCGGCCACGGACTCAGCGGCTGCGGGCGATTGCGCCCGGTCAGCCTCGTTGCGACTGCCGTCTTCTTCGGCACCGCCGTCGTCGTTTCGTTCCTGCTGTGGAAGGTGATCTGATGCGTACCAGGGGCGCGGTGCTCGTCGCCAACATCATTACCGGGCTGGCTCTCGGCTTCGTCGTCACCAACATCGGGTTCGGCGACTACACCGAGCTGAACCGCATGTTCACCTTCCAGGACCCCCGGATGCTGTACGCCTTCGCCGGGGCCGTGGCGATCATCGTGGTGATCTTCGCGGTGGTGGGTGTCCGCCGCTCGCCGGGGCGCATCCACGGCGGCGTGATCCCCGGCGCGGTGCTGTTCGGCACCGGCTGGGCGATCTCGGGTGGCTGCCCGGCGATCCCGATCATCCAGGTCGCCAGCGGTTATCTGCCCGCTCTCGTCACGATCGCCGGCGTCATGGTCGGGATGTGGCTGTGCCGTTGGGCGAACGCCAGGTTCTTCCAGCTCGACCGCGGCTCCTGCGGGCTGTAGCGACCGATGCGGGGGCCTGTCCTGGACCGGGCCCCGGCATCCTCTTGGCGTCACGAGGCTCTTCGGATGGCAGCAAAGAACCCCAGGTCGCGGACCTGGGGTTCTTTGCTGCCAGGGACTTTCGCCCGTAGCGCTCTCAGCGGGGCTTGGGGAGGCTCAGCCTCTCCCGCAGCTCCTTCAGGCCTAGGTTCCTTTCCTCGTCCCGGCCGTCCTCGACGTGGGTGTAGAGCGCGAGCACCAGCCTCCGGGCTCGCTCGTACCGCTCCTCGCTCCAGGCCTCCAGGCGGTCCAGGGCCGCGTGCGCCGGTTCGAAATCCCCGGGGAACAGGTTGAATCCGACGTCGACGAGTGCCGGGTTGCTGACCTCCGTGAAGTAGAGGGCTGACTCGAAGGGCTCCCGGATCACGACGCCTTCGCTCACCCCGCTGTTCTCCATCTGGTCGTAGACGAGGTCCAGCCACGGGTCGCCCGCCAGCAGTTCGCCGAACCGGACGGCGACCCACGGGTGCAGCCCCTCGCCGCCGCCCCTGGCCGGGTGGGACTCCCCGTGCGCGTAGCTGAGCACCTGGCTCGCGCGTTCCTTCTCGCCCTGCCCGATCAGCACATGGCCTTCGAGGTGACCCGCGTAGCCGGCGAACAGGTCGTCGCACATCTGTCGCGCGTTCCGCAGCGGCTTGAGGGCCGCGGCCTGGTCACCGCTCTGGAGCAGGAGGTTGCCGAGGAGGATGTTGGCGACGTCCCCGGCATCCGTGCCCTCGTGGACGTCGGCGGCCTGCTCGAAGCCGTTCCGGGCCGCCTCCAGCGCGCCGGTCAGTTGAGCGGCGAGGCTCCCGAGGAGCACTCGGCCGGAGTCCGCGAAGTCCGGGGTGAGCATCACGGCCGCCAAGGGGCCCAGCCACGGGTCTTCTCCCGCAGCGACCTGCTCCAGCCGCTGCCGGCAGGAGTCGCCGAGGCCGTTCTCGCCGAGCTCGATGCCCGCCAGCGCCATGGCCGCATGCCCGGACACGGCGGTGCGTCCCGCGTCGGCGATGTCGGTCAGCAGGGTCCGCGCTTCCTGGGAATCGCCCGCCCGGTACGCCGCCAGCCCGCGCTCGACCTCGTCCGGCACCGGGCTCAGCGGATCGGGGGGAAGCGGCAGGGCTGATCCGTGGTCGTCCAGCAGGGTCATGTAGTTGCTTTCTCTCGTCGGAGCGTTGAGGCGCGAGCATGCCACGAGCGACCGACACCGCTGATCATGAAGTAGGGCCTCGCTCCTCGCCGAACGCTGCGCTCGGCGGGAAACACCGGCAGGCTCGGAAGAATCGGCGGACCTGGACTCAACGGGGCGGCCGAAACCGTTGACCATCAAAGGAAAACGCCGAAGATCAGGATCGGAGTTCGGTCAGCAGGTGGCGGACTCGGCGGTCGATCTCGTCCCGGATGGTGCGGACTTCCTCGACGCCTTTCCCCGCCGGGTCGGTGAGTTCCCAGTCCAGGTAGCGCTTTCCGGGGAACACCGGGCACGCGTCGCCGCAGCCCATGGTGATCACCACGTCGGCGGCTTCGACGGCGTCCGTGGTCAGCTTCGTGGGGATCTCGTTCGACAGGTCGATGCCGAGCTCGCCCATGACGGTCAGGACGGCCGGGTTGATCGCCTCCGCGGGGGCGGATCCGGCCGAGCGCACGGCCACCTCGCCCCGGGCGCGGTGCTGCAGGAGGGCTGCCGCCATCTGGGATCGTCCGGCGTTGTGCACGCAGACGAACAGGACTTCGGGGGTGCGGGTCACGATCGCTCCAGGTGATCGGGGGTGGGGTCGGCGAACCAGCGGCGGGCGGCCAGGGCGGCGTACACCAGGGCGACCAGCACGGGCACCTCGATGAGGGGGCCGACGACCCCGGCCAGGGCTTGCCCGCTGGTGACGCCGAAGGTGGCGATGGCGACCGCGATCGCGAGTTCGAAGTTGTTGCCCGCCGCGGTGAACGACAACGTCACCGACCGCTCGTAGCTCAGCCCGATCGCCTTGCCCAGCGCGAAGGAACCTGCCCAGATGATCGCGAAGTACGCCAGCAGCGGCACGGCGATGCGGGCGACGTCGAAGGGCCGGTCGGCGATCTGGTCGCCCTGCAGGGCGAAGAGGATCACGATGGTGAACAGCAGCCCGTAGAGGGCGATCGGGCCGATCTTCGGCAGGAACCGCGTTTCGTACCAGTCCCGGCCGCCGGCGCGTTCGCCGAGCTTGCGGGTCGCGTACCCGGCCACCAGCGGGATGCCCAGGAAGATCAGGACGGACTTGGCGATCTGCCACGCCGAGACGTCCAGCCCGACCTGCGGCAGGCCGAGCCAGCCCGGCAGCACCGACAGGTAGAACCAGCCGAGGCCGGCGAACGCGATCACCTGGAACACCGAGTTCAGCGCCACCAGGACGGCGGCGGCCTCCCGGTCGCCGCAGGCCAGGTCGTTCCAGATGATCACATGGCGATGCAGCGGGCCAGGCCCACGACGATCAGGCCGGTGCGGTACTCGGGCAGGTCGGGCAGGAACGCCCAGGCCAGCGCGAACATCACCGCCGGGCCCACGACCCAGTTGAGCACCAGCGAGGACACCATCAGCCGCTTGTCGCCGGTGACCGCGTCCAGCCGGTCGTAGCGGACCTTGGCCAGCACCGGGTACATCATCACCAGCAGGCCCAGCGCGATCGGCAGCGAAATGCCGTCCACCTGCACGGCGTCCAAGGCCGGGCCGAGGCCGGGGATCCACCGCCCGGCCAGCAGTCCGGCCACCATGGCCGCACCGATCCACACCGGTAGCAGCCGGTCGAGCGCCGACAAGCGCGCGGCCACCGGGGCTTCTGCCGCCCGGGTCATGCGGTGACCGCCTCGGCGTCGGCCGGCACCAGCACGGACGAAACGGCCCGCAGGGTTTCGGGGCGCACGCGGTAGTAGATCCAGGTCCCGCGCCGATCGCCCTCGATCACCCCGGCCTCGCGCAGCACCTTGAGGTGGTGCGAGATCGTCGGCCCGGACAGCTCGAACGCCCCGGTCAGATCGCACACGCACGCCTCCCCGCCCGCGTGCGACGCGATCAACGACAGCAGCCGCAGCCGCACCGGCTCGCCGATCGCCTTGAACACCCGGGCCAGCTCGGCCGATTGCTCCGCGCTCAGCGGCTCCCGCATCACCGGCGAGCAGCACTGGGCCGCATCCCCGGAGCCTTGTTTCGACATGCATCTATCTTGACAGACGTCGAAGTAAAGGTCCAAGCTGTGGTCGTCTATTTAGATGAACATCTAAGCAAGGGGATGCGATGTCACGCATGCAGCTCGCCCTTCGGGTCGGTGACCTCGAAGGATCGATCACGTTCTACTCGAAGCTCTTCGGCGCCGAGCCGGCCAAGCGGCGGCCCGGCTACGCCAACTTCGCCATCGCCGAACCGCCGCTGAAGCTCGTCCTGCTGGAGGGCGAGGCGGGCCAGGACGCGGTGATGGACCACCTGGGCGTCGAGGTCGACAGCACCGAGCAGGTCGACGAGGCCACCGAACGGCTCAAGGCGCTCGGCCTGTTCACCGAAGCCGAGGAGGACACCACCTGCTGCTACGCCCGCCAGGACAAGGTCTGGGTCCACGGGCCCGGCCGCGAACCCTGGGAGGTCTACGTCGTCAAAGCCGACTCCCGGACGTTCGGCGCGGCCGAGGCGCAGTGCTGCGCCGGGGACAACGACGCATCGGTCGCCGGCGCCTGTAGTGCTCAGCAGCAGTGGTGGCCGCGCCAGGCTTCCCGGCCTTCCTTCACCGCCACCGCCGCGATCACCAGGGCGACGACGGGGTCCGCCCACGACCAGCCGAAGAGGCTGTTGAGCAGCAGTCCCAGCAGCAGGACACCCGACAGGTAGGTGCACAGCAGGGTTTGCTTGGAGTCCGCGACCGCGCTGGCCGAACCGAGTTCTCGGCCGGCGCGGCGCTGGGCCGCCGACAGGAACGGCATCACCAGCAGGGACACCGCGGCCAGCACGATGCCCACCGTCGAGTGGTCGGCCGAGTCCGCGCCGAGCAGGGTTCGCACCGACTCGACCGAGACGTAGGCGGCCAGCGCGAAGAACGACACCGCGATCACCTTCAGCGCCGCTCGTTCCCGGGCTTCGGGGTCGCTGCCGGAGAACTGCCACGCCACCGCGGCCGCGGACGCGACCTCGATCACCGAATCCAGGCCGAAGCCGATCAACGCCGTCGAGGAGGCCGCCGTTCCGGCCGAGATCGCCACGATCGCTTCGATGACGTTGTAGGTGATCGTCGCGGCGACCAGCCACCGCACCCGTCGGGCCAGCACCGCTCGTCGCTGCGGGTCGGCCGTGGTGTCCGTCGCGCAGCAGTCGTCGACGCAGCGATCCTCGCTCACCGCGCCGCCTCGGGCTGGGCCTCGTTGAGGCACGGCTGATCCGTTTCCACGGCGAGCACGACCTGGACCAGCTCGCCGAGCGCGCGCGCCAGGTGGGCGTCGGCCAGGGAATAGCGGACCTGACGACCTTCGTAGGTGGCCACGACGAGTCCGCAACCGCGCAGGCAGGCCAGGTGGTTGGAGACGTTCGAGCGGCTCAGCCCCAGCTGCTCGGCGAGCACGCCCGGATAGCTCTCGCCGTCGAGCAGCGCGATCAGGATCCGGCAACGAGTCGGATCGGCCAGCGCCTTGCCCAGCCGGGCCAGCGCCGCGCCCCGCGTCTCACACGTCAGCATGGGCAGAACAGTACAGCGATCAGTGATATATCAGCAAGGGCTGAACTGTTCGGCTGCCGGACCAAGGGGCGTTCGAGAACGGTGCGCGGCAAGCCCTGGCGGTACCGCGCGGGTGGGGGACACCCGTTGGCCGTGCTCGTTCGGCGGTTTCCGGAGGGTGACGGGAACGTCGTCGCGGGACAACGGCGGAAGTGCTCGTGTCCGGATGAGATCGGAAAGGACTTCCCAATCGGGTTGTCAAGCCGCCGCAGTGATGGGAGGTGAATCTTGGTAGCACTGTCGGTCGCGGATCATGGCCCACAGGACGTT
>NZ_JBWKKU010000020.1:103276-139754 GCF_056431445.1 Saccharopolyspora sp. NPDC045941 | reverse complement strand
CGACCAGTGCCTGCCGGTGCGGCGGGAGCTTGCGCCACACAGACCCGATCGTCGCGCGATGGGCCCGCAGCATGCCGGCGACATACTGCAGGGTGGTGGTGGACAGATCGATCGTCGACGGATACAACAACACGTGAAGCTCCTGGTGCTCCTGGTTTGATCTTGGTCGACAATCCAGCTACCAGGAGCTTCACTACTTTTCACGCACCGACACGCCACACCCACCCAACCTGCACAAACCAGGTTGAAAAAGGCTCATTGAAATTGCGGGAGTTGTCCACACCCACCGGCGTGTCGTGGCCTGACACGCCGATGGACTTCAATTTCCATTATTGAAATCGAAGGTTCGATTTCAATGGAAATTGCGCTCTGCTCAGACCACGCTGGGGCGGCCGAGGTCGAAGACGTCCACCTCGAACCGGGCCCACTGCTGGCGCAGCGAGGTGACGCCGTTGTCCAGGATGTAGTTCAGCTCGCCGAGGGTGACCGGCAGCAGCGTGAACACCTGCAGCTGCTCGACCCCGTCCGGATCGGTGAACCTGGTGAACTCCGGCGGGAACAGCGGGTGGCCGCTGGCCAGCACCCCGTGGAACTCGGTGCCCGGCAGCAGCGGTTGCTCGTTCGGCACGATCTGGTCCGGCACCAGGTGGGTGCGCTGCTGCACCAGCAGGCCGGCGGTGAGGTCGACCAGGTGCCGGGCGGCTTCGGCCTGCTCCTTGTAGACGGTGCACGCGAGTTCCTGGGCCGGTTCGGCGCCCAGCGGCTGGAACCGCAGGCCGGTGCTGATCACCGTGGTCAGGTGGTACTGCTGCAGGTGGAAGAACACCAGCCCGTAGCCGCGGTTGGTGCCGTGCGCGTTCGGCGGTTCGGCGCCGGTCGGCGTCCCGGCGTGGCGTTCCAGGCTTTCCGCGAGTCCGACGAACCGGTGCGCGCCGCCCATCGCCGCGCGTTCCTGCTCGGTGGCCATCCGATCTCCAGTACCTTGCTCGATACCCGCGTCAGACCGGCTCGCATGAGCGAGGAATGGCGAAGCTTCGCTCATGACGCCTCCAGCATCTTGCGGAACATCCGCACCTGCGTTCCTCCTGGCGCCCGCGCACCCCGGACCCGGGGCGACCTGCGACTCGGGTGCTGCGTGCGTTCATCGCAACGGTAGCCGCTGCGGGGCCGAACTCGGACACTTTTGGATGACAGCCGACCGGGTGTGTCCCCCAATTGTCGTCACCCGACGTCCGGGATCGCCGGCCCGAGCAGGTCGTCGGCGTCGACGATTTTGTACGCGTAGCCCTGCTCGGCGAGGAAGCGCTGCCGGTGCGCCGCGTAGTCGGTGTCCAGGGTGTCCCGCGACACCACCGAGTAGAAGTGCGCCTGCTTGCCGTCGGCCTTCGGCCGCAGCAGCCGGCCGAGCCGCTGCGCCTCCTCCTGCCGCGACCCGAAGGTCCCGGACACCTGCACGGCGACCGACGCCTCCGGCAGGTCGATGGAGAAGTTCGCGACCTTCGACACCACGAGCCGGCTGATCTCGCCGCGCCGGAAGGCGTCGAAGAGCTCCTCGCGCTCCTTGTTCTTCGTCGAGCCCTCCACGATCGGCGCGTCCAGCGCCTCGCCCAGCTCGTGCAGCTGGTCCAGGTACGCGCCGATGACCAGGGCGGGCTCGCCCGGGTGCCGGTCCAGGATCGCCTTGACCACCGGGGACTTGGTGCGCGCCGTCGAGCACATCTTGTAGCGCTCGTCGGAGTCGGCCGTGGCGTACTCCAGCCGCTCGTTGTCGGTCAGCGTCACCCGGACCTCGATGCACTCGGCGGGCGCGATCCAGCCCTGCGCCTCGATGTCCTTCCACGGCGCGTCGTAGCGCTTGGGGCCGATCAGGGAGAACACGTCGCCCTCCCGGCCGTCCTCGCGGACCAGGGTCGCGGTGAGCCCGAGGCGCCGCCGGGACTGCAGGTCGGCGGTCATCCGGAACACCGGCGCGGGCAGCAGGTGGACCTCGTCGTAGACCACCAGCCCCCAGTCGCGGGAGTCGAACAGCTCCAGGTGCTTGTACTCGCCCTTGGAGCGGCGGGTGATCACCTGGTAGGTCGCGATGGTGACCGGCCGGATCTCCTTCTTCTCCCCGGAGTACTCGCCGATCTCCTCCTCGGTCAGCGAGGTCCGCTCGATCAGCTCGCGCTTCCACTGCCGCCCGGCGACGGTGTTGGTGACCAGGATCAACGTCGTCGCCTGCGCCTCGGCCATCGCCGCCGCGCCGACCAGCGTCTTGCCCGCGCCGCAGGGCAGCACCACGACGCCCGAGCCGCCGGCCCAGAACGACTGCACGGCCTGCTGCTGGTAGTCGCGCAGCGTCCAGCCGTCCTGCTGCAGCGCGATCGGGTGCGCCTCGCCGTCGACGTAGCCGGCCAGGTCCTCGGCGGGCCAGCCGACCTTCAGCAGCATCTGCTTCAGCCGCCCGCGCTCGCTGGGGTGCACCACCACGGTGTCGTCGTCGATGCGCGCGCCCAGCATCGGCGAGATCTTCTTGTGCCGCAGGATCTCTTCCAGCACCGCGCGGTCCAGCGAGTTCAGCACCAGGCCGTGCGCCGGATCGTTGACCAGCTGCAGGCGGCCGAAGCGGCCCATCGTCTCGACGATGTCCACCAGCAGCGGCTGCGGCACCGGGTAGCGCGAGAAGCGCACCAGACCGTCCACGACCTGTTCCGCGTCGTGCCCGGCGGCGCGCGCGTTCCACAGCGCGAGCGGTGTGATGCGGTAGGTGTGCACGTGCTCCGGGGCGCGTTCCAGCTCGGCGAACGGCGCGATGGAGGTGCGCGCATCGTCGGCGAGGTCGTGGTCGACCTCCAGCAGCAGGGTCTTGTCGGACTGGACGATCAGGGGTCCGTCGGTCACGGGTGCGCAGCTCCCTCGGGTCGGACGGCTTCTTCGCAGGTGATCAGCGGTGCCGGTGGCGGCGGCCGGACTCCGCACCCAGTATTCCACCGTCGTCTTTATCACCCGTTCGGGCACTAGCGGCCGTACGGGCTCGGCTAAATTGCTCATTGCGCACAAAAATCGGAGGAGCAGTGAGTTATCCACCGCAGGATCCGTACGGATCGCAGTCCGGTCCGTACGGATCGCAGCCGGGCCACGGGTCGTACCCGCAGGGCCAGTACCCGCCGCCGAACGCTTCGGACGACTTCTGGCGCCACGTCGCGGGCAGCCAGCCGCCTTCGATGCCGCCGAAGAAGAACCGCACCGGCCTGATCATCGGCCTGGTCAGCATCGGCGCGGTGGTGGTCATCGGCATCGTGGTGACGATCATCCTGCTGGCGGTCAACAGCGGCGGCGGCCGGACCGAAGCCGGCCCGACCACCGAGCCCAGCACCGACCGCAGCACCACGCGCACCACCGAACGCAGCACCGAGCGCACCACCGAGAGCTCGGGCAGCACGTTCGAGGCCGGCAGCTGCGTCTCGCTGGTCAGCGAGAAGGGCGGCGAGATGAACGCCGCTGACTGCGGTTCCGCGGACTCGGACTACAAGATCATCGACGTGGTGGAGGGCAACAACCGGAGCCTCTGCCTCGACGACTACACCAACGTCGTCGGCGGCAAGACCTACTGCATCGAGCTGGACGTCAAGCAGGGCGACTGCCTGACGGACTTCAACGACGCGGAGGACAGCGTGCCGCTGAAGATCGACTGCAGCAAGGCCGAGGACCAGGTGACCAAGGTCGCCGACAGCACCGACCCGAAGACCGCGTGCGCCGAGGGCGAGGGCTACTACGTCTTCGAGAAGCACACCGTCTGCTTCGGCAACGTGCAGTAGTGATCGGTCGTGAGCGCCGTTGTGCGCTCACGACCCCGGATTCCTTTCAGGATGCGGCATCAGTCGCATGCGGTGTGCGGGACTCAGCTCGCACCGCCACGCAAGCCCATCCTGAAACCAGGCCAAATCGGGCCGTTTGTGCTGATCGGCGGTGGTCGGGCCGCGACTTCGGCTAGGTTTGCGCGGCTAGATCGTTTCCGGAGGGATCCATGAGCCATCCGCCGCGCAGCCGGGCCGGGAAGGTGGCCTGGCGCGTCGCCTACGTCGGCGTGCTCGCCATCGGATTCGCCATCGTCATCGGCGCCTACTTCACCCTCGGCGGCGACCGGGCCGAGGCCGGGGACTGCGTGGACATCACCGGCGTCGGCACGGCGGATCCCGACTGGCGGCAGGCCGACTGCGGCGGCGCCGAGTCCGACTTCCTGATCGCCGAGGTCTCCGAGTCGTGCCGGCCGGGGTACGCGACGGTCCGCCGCGACAGCGGGCTGCGGTTGTGCCTGGTGCCGGACGTGGTGGTCGGCGACTGCCTGCGCGTTCCGGCGGCAGGCATCGAGACCAAGGCGCGCTGCGACGAGCCCGGCGCGAACGAGCGCGTGACCGGCGTGGCGTCGGACACCACCGGCGCGGCGGCGTGCCCGCCCGGGACGGTCCGGAGCACCGTTTATCCGGAACCGGCGCGAACGGTGTGCACCGGCCCTTCCGCACAGTGACAAAGACGATCTGGTTCGGCAGCCTTCGATGTGATGTCGTGTCAGGGCAACCTCGCAGGTGAGCGGGGTTGTTCGCACGATGAGGGAGGGCTTCGATGCGCAGCGAGGACCGTACGGTCCGTGACATCACCCGGGGTTTGATGCGGGAACTCGGGCTGACGACCGTGTTCGGCAACCCGGGTACGACCGAGGTGCCGTTCCTGACCGGATGGCCGGACGATTTCCGCTACGTGTTGGGCCTGCAGGAATCCGTGGTGGTCGCGATGGCCGACGGCTTCGCGCAGTCCCGCCGGGAACCGGTGCTGGTCAACCTGCACTCCGCGGGCGGCGTGGGGCACGCGCTGGGCGCGATCTTCACCGCCTACCGCAACCGGACGCCGATGATCATCACGGCCGGGCAGCAGACCCGCACCCTGATGTTCGACGAGCCGTTCCTCGGCGCCACCGACGCCGCGACCTTCCCGAATCCGTACGTGAAGTGGAGCTACGAACCGGCCCGCGCCGAGGACGTGCCGGCGGCCCTGGTGCGCGCCTACCAGCTGGCGACGACCCCGCCGTACGGCCCGGTGTTCGTGTCGGTCCCGGCCGACGACTGGGACCAGCCCGGCGTGCCGGTGACCGCCCGCCCGCGCACTCCCGGCTTCGCCCCGGACCCGGCCGCCGTCGCCGGCCTGGCCGAGGCGCTGCGCGGCTGCGAGCGCCCGGCGTTCGTCGTCGGCCCGGCGGTGGACGCCGACGGTGTGGTCGCGGAGCTGGTGGAGCTGGCGGAGAAGACGCAGGCGTCGGTCTACGTGGCGCCGATGTCGCCGCGCTGCTCGTTCCCCGAGGACCACCCGCAGTTCGCCGGTTTCCTGCAGCCCGAGCAGCGGTTGCTCGGCGAGGAGCTCGCCAAGCACGACCTCGTAGTCGTGTGGGGCGCGCCGGCTTTCACCTACCACGTGTACCGCGGCGAGAACGAAGCCGAGCTGCCCGAGATCTTCCTGGTGCACGACGACCCGGACGCGCTCGCCAGGGCGCGGCGGGGCAGTGGCGTGCTGGGCACGCTGGCGCACTCGGTGCGGCAGGTCAACGGCCAGGTCGAGGCGCAGCAGCGGAGCGCGCAGGAGGGCTACGCGCGACCGGCCAAGCCGACCGCGTCGACGCCGATGACCGCCGCCTACGTCTTCGACGCGATCGCCGGGGCGCTGCCCGCGGACGCGGCCGTCGTGGAGGAAACGCCCAGCCACCGCAACGACCTGCACGAGCACTTCCCGATCCGGTCCACCGACGGCGGGTTCTTCACCGGGTTCTCCGGCGCGCTCGGGTACGGCATCGGCGCGGCGGTCGGGGTGGCGATGGCCGACCCGGCGCGGCGCACGGTCGCGCTGATCGGCGACGGCTCCAGCATGTACGGGATCCAGTCGGTGTGGACGGCGGTCCGCGAGCAGGCGCCGGTCACGTTCGTGATCATGGACAACTCGCGGTACGCGGCGGTGGCGGTGCTGGGCGAGGCGGCGGGCGGCGACAAGCTGCCGGGCGTGGAGCTCGGCGGCATCGACTTCGGCGCGCTGGCGACCAGCCTGGGCTGCCCGTCGAAGCTGGTGCGGACGCCGGAGGAGCTCGACGCGGCGCTCGCCGAGGAGTTCGCGGGCAAGACCGGCCCGACCGTGCTGCACGTCAAGGTCGACCCGGGCCAGCGCTACCTGTACTGACCGGAGTTTCGCCTGGCCAGGTCCCGTGAGTGCTTGGGGCGCTATAGCACCCCAAAGTACTCACGGGCCATGGCCTGCTGAACCATCGGTCCACATCGGACCGCACGGTCTTGGCCGAAACGCGAAGGGCGCTTCCCGCCGGGCTGTCCGGCGGGAGGCGCCCTTCGCGCGTGCTGCGTCAGTTGCGGGCGTCGGCCTTCTCCGCCTCCGCCTTCTCCGCCTCGGCCCACTGCTTCGCAGTGGACTCCGCGTCGTCCACATCGGACTCCGCCGGGGCGGAGCCGGACTTCGCCGGGGCGTGGGCGCTGCGGACGTCGAGGAGGCGGGCCACCTCGCTGCGGAGGTGCACGAACGTCTCCGACTCGCGGGTGGTGATCTGGTCGCGCTCGTCGCCGAGCGGGATCTCCAGGTCCGCCACGATCGACGCCGGGGACTTCGAGAGCACGAAGACCCGGTCCGCCAGGTAGATGCTCTCGTCGATGTCGTGGGTGACCAGCAGCACCGTGCTGTCGAACTGCTTGCGGACCCGCAGGAGCAGGTCTTCCAGCTCGAATCGGGTCTGGGCGTCCACCGAGGCGAACGGCTCGTCCATCAGCAGCAGCGCCGGCCGGCAGGCCAGCGCCCGGGCGATCGACACGCGCTGCTGCATGCCGCCGGAGAGCTGCCACGGGTACTTCTTGGCCGCCGCGCTCAGGCCGACCCATTCGAGCACCTCGTCGGCCCGGCTGCGCCGCTCCGCCTTGCTCAATCCCCTGGAGCGCAGCGGGAATTCGACGTTGGACCGCACCGACAGCCAGGGGAACAGCGACCGGCTGTAGTCCTGGAACACGACGGCCAGGTCCTCCGGCACGCCGTTCACCGGGTTGCCGCCCAGCTTGACGTCGCCGGTGGTCGGCTTGATCAGGCCGGAGATGGAACGCAGCATGGTGGACTTGCCGCAGCCGGACGGGCCGACGATGCAGGCGAGTTCGCCGGTGCGCACCTGGAACGTCAGGTCGGCGATGGCCTGGTGGCCGTTCGCGCCGCCGTAGCGGTGCCCGAGCGCGGAGACGTCGAGCATGATCTTGGTTTCGGTCATGGGGGGTTCAGCCTCCGACTACTTGGTGCGCCTGCGAGGGTTGCCAGCTCAGCGCGCGGCGTTCCACCACGAGCAGCAGGGTGTTGAGCAGGTATCCGAGGATGCCCAGCAGCACGATGCCGGCCCACATCGCGGGGAAGTCGAACTGCCGCTGGTCGAACATCAGCCGGTAGCCGATGCCGTTGGTGGAGCCGACGAGCTCCGAGACGACCATCAGCACCAGCGCCAGCGACAGGCTCACCCGCAGCCCGGCGAAGATCTTCGGGGTCGCCGCGGGCAGCACCACGCCGAAGATCCAGTGCGCGCGCGGGATGCGGAACGACCGGGCGGTGTCCACCTTGACCTGGTCGACGGAGCGGACGCCGTCGACGGTGTTCAGCAGGATCGGCCACATCACGCCGAAGACGATCACGGTGATCTGCATCTGCGTGCCGATGCCCAGCAGCACCAGGAAGACCGGCACCAGCACCGGCGGCGGGATGGCCCGCATGAACGCCATCAGCGGCCCGAAGTAGTCCAGCGCGGTGCGGGACCGGCCGAGCAGGGTGCCCAGCGCGACGCCGAGCACCACGGCGACGAGCCAGCCCGCGGCGATCCGCCCGAGGCTGGCCAGCAGGTCGGAGAACGCCTCGTCGGTCAGGAACAGCGACGAAGCCGGCCCGCTGAACCACTTCTCCGCGGCCGCGCCGACGATCGTGGTCGGGGGCGGGAAGAACGGGCTCTGCGCGGCGCGGGTGAGCAGCTCCCAGGCCACGATCGCGCCGATGAAGACCACCCAGCGCTGCAGGAATCCGCGCATCTTGATCACGCCGCCTCCCGGTCGACCGCGCTCCACCGGAGGCCGCGCTTGTGCACCTGTTCCAGCACCTCGTTGATGAGGTAGCCGACGATCCCCGCCACCAGCGTCCCGGCCAGCACCAGGTCCATCCGCCCGGCGCCGGTGCTCGCGTCGAGCACGAAGCTGCCGAGGCCGCTGCCGCCGCCCGCCAGGAACTCGGTGCTGACCACCAGAATCAGCGCCACCGCGGCGGACATCCGGATGCCGGTGAGCACGAACGGCGCCGCGTTCGGCAGCGCCACCGTGAACATGATCCGGCCCCGGCCCAGCCCGAAGGAGCGCGCGGTGTCCACCATCACCGGGTCGATCTCGTCCAACGCGTAGATGGTGTTGAACAGGATCGGCCACACCGCGGCGTAGACCGCGAGCGTGATCTTGGTTTCCGGTCCGGCGCCGACCAGCACGATCGCCAGCGGGATCAGCGCCACCGACGGGATCGGCCGGAGGAACTCGATGATCGCCCGGGTGGCGACCCGGATCCAGCGGACGCTGCCGAGCAGCAGCCCGGCGGGCACCGCGATGGCGATGGAGATGCCCAGCGCGATCGCCCAGGCCAGCACGGTGGCGATCAGGTCGAGCAGGAAGCCGCTATCGCCGAGCAGTTCGGCGAACTGGGCGAGCACTGTGGACGGTGGCGGAAAGTATTGCTGGGGGACGATTTCGGAACGGCTGAAGGCTTCCCACAGAACCAGGAAGCCCACCAGACCGACCAATCCCCGGAGTGTTTTCGTCATTTCCCCGAGTTCAGCTCTGCGGCGGCGCGAAGATCATGCTCGCCACGTCGATTTCCTTGTCGATGTAACCGAATTCCAGCATCAGCCGCGGAATGCGCTGCAAGCGGGTGGCGTCGGCGCGGGAATTCATCTTCAGCAGCGTGATGATCGCCGCAGTCTCCTTGTCGATCTTGGCGAATTCGGGCAGCAGCGGTTCGATCTTGCTGCGGTCCTGCGCCTCGGTGAC
Source organism: Saccharopolyspora sp. NPDC045941 (assembly GCF_056431445.1). Lineage (NCBI taxonomy): Bacteria > Bacillati > Actinomycetota > Actinomycetes > Pseudonocardiales > Pseudonocardiaceae > Saccharopolyspora > Saccharopolyspora sp. NPDC045941. The sequence goes on along the minus strand of NZ_JBWKKU010000020.1, from coordinate 130,677 downwards.
GGCGGAGTCCATGGCGCGCTGGAACGCCGCCACGGTCTTGGGGTTCTCGTCGGCGAACTTGGCCGCCGACACGTAGCCGCCCAGCGGCAGGTCCTCCAGCGGTCCGGTGACGGTGTCCACCACCGGGACGGCGCCCGCGTCGCGGGCGGACAGCGTCAGGAACGGCTCGACCACGAACGCCGCGTCGACCTGGTTGGTGCGCAGCGCGTTGGGCATGTTGATGAACCCCAGCGGCATCCACTGGACGCCTTCGTAGTCCACGCCGTTGGCCTTCATCGAGGCCTTGACCAGGAGTTCGGAGATGGTGCCGCCGCCGCTGATCGCGATCCGCTTGTCGGCCAGGTCCTGCGGCGTGCGCACGTTGGAGTCCGGCGACGCCATGATCATGCAGGTGTTCGGCGTGCTCGACGCGCAGTCCGCGACGATCTTCAGCTGCGCGATGCCCTTGGCCTGGGCGGCGAAGATGGGCACGTAGCTGCTGAAGGTGATGTCGTAGTCACCGCCGATGGTGCTGTTCAGCGCGGTGGCGCCGTCGGGCGCGTTGATGATCTCGACGGTGAGGCCCTCCCGCTGGAAGTGCCCGTTCTTCGCCGCCAGGTGCAGCGGCGCGAGTTCGCTGGTGGGCAGCCCGCCGATCCGCAGGTGCGCCTTCTCCACCTGCGCGTTCCCGCCCTTCTGCTCCTCCGAACCGCCCAGGAGTCCGCAACCGCTGGTGCCCATCAGGGCGCCTGCCGTGACCATCCCGCCGGCGAGTTTCAACAGGTTGCGGCGGGGAAGGGCGCGGGGAAGGGAACTCATCTGGATCCTCCTGGCATCGGGGTGCGGTGCGCGGTGTTCCGTTGTGCCCTGCGCCGGGAGCGGTACGGGTCGGCGTCGATTCCGCTGCCACGGGGTGTTTCTGGTGCGGGGTGGCGGGTTTCGTCGCGATGGTGACCCGGGAGGAAGAGCGGGTGAGCAACGACTCCGGGCGCGGTGGTGCCGCGTCCGGCGGCGGTGCGTCGTTTCTCCCGGTGCGGTGGCGGGTCTTGGTGTCCCGAACTGTAGAAGGTCGGACCACATGCGACAACCAGGCGTAATTAGCTCGTTGTCACGAGTCACTCACAAGCGTTGGGTGATTCACGCCACTCGGCTCAAGGCCGGGAGCGAATTGTGACGGTGAGCTGAATAGCGCTGGGCAATTCGAGCGAACGCGGAATGTCGTCTGGACCAACGGCGCGCTCCGCCGGGGCCGCCGGCCGTGCGTGTTTTGTGCTGCTACCGCGACACGACGCGCACACGGCCGGCGTGACCAGCGAGAACGTCAGGCCTGCGGCGGCGTCGCGATCATGCTGGCGACGTCCAGGTCGGCGGTGATGAAGCCGAAGTCCTTCATCAGGCGCGGCACCCGCTGCAGGCGGGTGGCGTCGGCGCGCGAGTTGAACTTCAGCAGTGTGATGATCGCCGCGGTGTCCTTGTCGATCTTGGCGAATTCCGGCAGCAGCGGCTCGATCTTGCTGCGGTCCTGCGCCTCGGCGACGGCGCGGTCCATGGCCCGCTGGAACGCCGCGATGGTCTTGGGGTTCTCCTGGCAGAACTTCGCGGTCGCCCCGTAGCCGGTCAGCGGCAGGTCCTCCAGCGGACCGGTGGCGGTGTCCACCACCGGCACGGCGCCGCTGTTGCGGGCGGCCAGGGTGAGGAAGGGCTCGGTGACGATGGCGGCGTCGACCTGGCCCTGCTGCAGCGCGGCGGGCATGTTGATGAACGGGATCGGCGCCAGCTGCACCTTGCTGTAGTCCACGCCGTGGGCGTGCATGGTGGCCTTGACCAGCAGCTCGGTGATGGTGTTGGGGCCGCTGATCGCGATCTTCTTGCCCGCCAGGTCCTGCGGCAGGTGGACCTTGGAGCCTGGCGAAGTCATGATCACGGTCGTGTTCGGCGTGGCCGACGCGCAGTCCGCGACGATCTTCAGGTCCGCGATGCCCTTGGCCTGGGCCTGGAAGAACGGCACGTAGCTGCTGTAGGTGATGTCGTAGTCGCCGCCGATGGTGCTGTTCAGCGCGGCGCTGCCGTCCGGGGCGGTGACGATCTCGACCGTCAGGCCCTCCTGCTGGAAGTAGCCGTTGCGGACGGCCAGGTGCAGCGGGGCGAGGTCGTTGATCGGCAGGGCGCCGACGCGCAGGTTCGCCTTCTCCACCAGCCCGTTGCCGCCGCTTTCCGCCTGCGATCCACCGAGGAGCCCGCAACCGCTCGTGCCCAGCAGCGCACCAGCGGTGACGGCTCCGCCGGCGAGCTTCAGCAGACTCCTGCGTGGCAGGGGGTGGTGGGCGAGGGCGGGGCTCATCTGTTCCTCCTTGCATCGGGTGCGACGTGGAGCGGCGGCTGCGGTGGGGTGTCGGTGGCGCAGCCGTGCCGAGACGGCGCGAAGTTCACCCCGCGGGACGTCCGGGAGAAGCTTGGTGCACAGTGGACTGAGCCACGGATCGGGCGAGCCCCGTCGGTCACGTGCGCCGGGGGTGTTTCGGCCCTTGTGCGAAGTTGTGCGTCTCCCGGGCTGTGGCGGGGTGCGGGTGCCCGTGAACTGTAGAACGTTGAACTAAACCCGACAACTGGGCGTAACTAGGCCCGGGTCACACGGATGGCCCAGTGTTGTTCATACCACTCTTCCGAGTGATGAACTCTCTCTCTGGGGGCCTGACTTGTGACGGCCAGTTAAGTATAGTCTCGCCCGTCGAGGTGACTGGCCTCTGCTTCGGGGGATGCACGTTGTGACCAGGGAGTGTGATGGCAAGCCGGGCTGACAGAGTCTGGGTCGCTGGGGATTTGGCGCGAGCCGGAGAACCATCGACCCGCTTGTGGATACCTGGCGCCGCCGCGTCGGATCGCGGGCACGCTCCCATCACGATGATCAACACTGTCGCGGCGCGGAGAGGCAGCTAGCCGTGGCGGTGCCGCCAATGTCCGCCGCAGCGCAGGAAACAGGGATGCTCAACAACGACCCCGCTACCGGAGCCGATGCAGCCACCGAACCGGCTGGCCGGTCCAAGACGTGGTGGCTGCGCAACTGGCGCCTCCGGTACAAGATGGCCGCCGTCCTGCTCGTCCCGACCCTGGCCGCGCTCGGCGTCGGCGGCATCCGGGTGTACGACGGCCTCGCCACCCAGTCCCGGCTGAACACCATCGTCGAGCAGGTCGAACTCGGCCAGCAGGCCGCGAACCTGACCCACGAGCTGCAGCGCGAGCGCGACTTCGCGATCGTGTTCACCACCGCCAACGGCGGCAACGCGGGCGCCGACTACGCCGCGCAGGGCCAGCGCGTCGACGCCGCGGTCCAGCAGCTCCGGGCCTACGACACCCGGGTGGCGGACTTCTCCCCGGAGGTCCGCAACGCCTACCAGAGCGCCACCCACCGGCTCGGCAGCCTCGGCGCCCTGCGCGCCACCATCAACGACCGGTTCACCGGCCCGCAGACGTTGGTCGCCTACAACTCGGTGCTCGACAACCTGCTGCAGATCAACCGGATGGTCGCGACCTCCGCGGTCAACACCCAGGTCAGCCAGACCGCCCGGGCGGCCGAAGCGCTCGGCCGGGCCAAGGAGCAGCTGGCCCAGCAGCGCTCGATCCTGCTCAGCGCCGGGATGCTCAACCGCTTCCTCACCGGGCAGACCGACGCGGTCCGCGCCGCGAACGCCCGCTTCGAGGCCGCCTACGCGGAGTTCGAGAACGCCGCCACGCCCGAGCAACGCGCCCTCTACGCGGCGCGGGTCGCCGGCGCCGAGGTGGACGACTCGGAGCAGATCGAGCAGAGCGCGCTGATCGCGTCCGACCGCGGGCAGCAGTCGCTGGGCATCGACCCGCTGGAGTGGGGCACGCAGTCGGGCAAGCGCACCGACCTGGTCCGCTCGGTGGAGGACTCGGTGCTCGCCGACTTCCACGACGACGCCACCGAACTCGCCGATTCCGCCTGGTGGTCGCTGGTCCGCGACTCGGCGCTGCTGTTGCTGCTGCTGGTGGTCGCCTTCGGCGTCGCGGCCTACATCGCGCGCTCGATGCTGCGGCCGCTGCGCACCCTCCGCTACGGAGCCCTGGAGATCGCGCAGAGGAGCCTGCCCGAAGCGATCGACAAGGTGAACGAGAACCCGAGCGCCGCGACCCAGATCACGGTGCCGCCGGTGCCGGTGCACTCCAGCGAGGAGATCGGGCAGGTGGCCCGCACCTTCGACGCGGTGCACCAGCAGGCGCTGCGGCTGGCCGCCGAGCAGGCGCTGCTGCGCACCAACGTCAACGACCTGTTCGTCAACCTGGCGCGCCGCAGCCAGACGCTGGTGCAGCGGCAGCTGGCCCTGATCGACCGGCTGGAGCAGGACGAGCAGGACCCGGACCAGCTGAGCAGCCTGTTCGAGCTGGACCACCTGGCGACCCGCATGCGCCGGAACAACGAGAACCTGCTGATCCTCGGCGGCACCGACCTGACCCGCCGGATGATGCGCCCGGTGCCGCTCAACGAGGTGCTCGGCGCCGCGGTGTCCGAGGTCGAGCAGTACGCGCGGGTCGCCGTGGTCGACGCGCCCGACCTGGCCATCCAGGGCCGCGTGGTCAACGACTTCGTGCACCTGGTCGCCGAGCTGCTGGAGAACGCCACGGTGTTCTCCAACCCGGACACCGAGGTCACCGTCCGGACCGCCTACCGCAGGCAGGAACTCGTCATCGAGATCCGCGACCGCGGCGTGGGCATCGACGCCAGCGAGATCGACGAGATCAACGACCGGCTCACCCGGCCGCCGGAGATCGACGTCGCGGTGTCCCGCCGGATGGGTCTGTTCGTGGTCGGGCAGCTGGCCCGGCGCCACGACATCCGGGTCGAGCTGCACAACAACGACAACCTGGAAGGCGGCGTCACCGCGACGGTGCACCTGGCCGGCGAGTTCGTCGTCCAGCTGACCCCGGACGGCCCGAAGCCGATGCCCGACGTGCCGCGCGCGGCGCTCGCCGAGGAGCGGCGCCAGGAGCTCAGCGAGACCGGCACGCACCTCGGGCTGGCCGCGGCCTTCGGCGGCCGCGCCGCCGGTTCCGACCGCGGGATCGACCCGCCCACCGAGCGCGCGCCGCTGCCGTCGCTGGCCGGCATCGAGCAGGCCACCGCGTTCACGCCGATGGCGCAGCAGGAAGAAGACGAACCGGACGTCGATGACACCGAGCTGTCGACCCAGTACTCGGTGACGGTGTCCAGCGGCGATTCGTTCGGCGCCACCGACGTCCCGGACTGGGAGAACGCGTCGAAGGCGCCCGAGGACGACGTCCGCGCCGAGGAGTGGCCGAGCGAGGAGAGCGCCGGGGACCAGTTCGCGGATTCCCAAGGCGGGCGGTGCGGGCCACCTGCCGAGTCCACCGGACCGGCCGACCTGTTCCACAGCCCGTTCGAGGCGGAGAAGACGGCCAACTTCGTGCCGGCCGTGTTCCCGGCCGATCCCGCGCACAACGGCAGCGGACTGAACGGATCAGGCTTGGGCGGTGGCCTCTTCGGCACCGCGGACTCCGACGGCGCAGCGGACAACGGAACCCGGCAGGAGCCGGCCTCGGCGTCCTGGGCCCGAGGGGGCGGCCCGGTCGAAGGCACCGACGGCCCGGCGCCGGCGTTCGCCGACGACGAGCCGAGAGGGGCCGCCTGGGACATGGACGATGCGCCGACGCAGCGACTGCCGATCTACGAAGCCGTGCTCTCGCAGTGGTTCCGCGAGTCCGATGTGGACGATTCCGCGGCCGGTCCGGCCGCGCCGGCGACCCCGGCCGCCCCGGTAGCGGCCGAAGCGCCGGTCGAGCCGGAGCGGCCCAGCGCGCCGGAAGAACCCGTCGTCGACGAGGTGCCGCGCACCACGACCCCGGATCCCGGCTGGGGTTCGGCCGACGACGGCTGGCGGGCCGCGGAGGCGCTGCTGCAGACCCAGCAGGTCCAGGAGACCACCTCCGCCGGGCTGCCCAAGCGCGTGCCCAAGACGAACCTGGTGCCCGGCTCGGCCGCACCGCGCACCCCGCAGGCCCCCCGCCGCAAGCCCGCCACCCCGCGTTCGGCAGACGCCGTGCGCGGCCGGATGGCGAACTTCCAGCAGGGCGTCACACGCGGTAGGCATTCCAAGGCCGAACCGGTTTCCACCGAAACACCCCGCTCGAATCCGAGCCGTCCCGAGGAGCAGGAGTGAACGGGTCCGTGCAGCAACCGACGAGCAGCAACAGCTTCAGCTGGCTGATCACCGACTTCGTGCGTCGCGTCCCCGGCGTGGCGCACTCGGTGGTCGTCTCCGCGGATGGCCTGCTGCTCGCCGGGTCCCAGGGTTTGCCGCGGGACCGAGCCGAGCAGTTGTCCGCTGTCGCCTCCGGGCTGGTCAGCCTCACGCAGGGCGCAGCGCGCTGCTTCGAAGCCGGTGAGGTCACCCAGACCGTGGTCGAGATGGAGCAGGGCTACCTGTTCCTGATGTCCATCAGCGACGGTTCCTGCCTCGCGGTGCTGGCCGCGCCGAACGCCGACATCGGCCTGGTCGCCTACGAGATGACCTTGCTGGTGGAGCGGGTCGGCCGGCAGCTCACGCCGGAACTGCGGGCGCAGCTGCAGGGCATGGTTCGCCGGTGAGTCCGGTCGCGGAACGCTGAGGGGAGCTCGCCATGAACACCGGTTCCGAGCCCAGCTGGGACGGTGACCTGTTCCGCCTCTACAACAAGCGGCTGAGCGCCGAGTCCTGGCAGGACGACTTCGTCGACGACGGCGCCGCCGGCCAGGGCGGCGAGTCGATCGGCGGGTACGACCGGGCGCTGTTCGGCGGCCCGGGCGCGGACCTGTTCGGCTCCAGCTACAACTCGGTGCCCGAGGTAGCCGGTCCCCCCAGGCCGGCCGACAGCGGGCCGCCATCGGTGTCGATGCCGTCGATCTCGCAGTCGATGTCGCCGATTTCGCAGTCGATGCCGTCGATTTCCCAGCCGATGTCGGCGATTTCGCAGTCCATGCCGTCGATCTCGGGGTCGATGCCGGCGATCCCGGCCATCGATCCGCAGGAGTCCGACGGCCTGGACGGCGGGTCGTTGGTGCGGCCGTACGCCCGCACGCGTGGGCGCACCCGCACCGATTATGATCTTGCTATCGAGACGCTGGTGACCACCAGCGAACGCGGTCGCACGCAGGCGACCCAGACCAGGTCCGAGCACCGGTCGATCTCCGAGCTGTGCCTGGAGGCTCGCTCGGTGGCCGAGGTGGCCGCGCACCTGCGCCTGCCGTTGGGCGTTGTTCGGGTGCTGATCGGCGACATGGCCGACACCGGCCTGGTTCTGATTCATGACAGTGGCATGGTCGTTGGTGATCGGCCGTCCATGGAGTTCTTGGAAAGGGTGCTCAGTGGGCTTCGCAGGCTCTGATCCCCGATCGAATGCGGCCGGCCAGAAGACCTCGACGAAGATCGTGGTCGCCGGTGGTTTCGGGGTCGGGAAGACGACTTTCGTCGGTTCGGTGTCCGAGATCGTGCCGTTGACCACCGAGGCGGTCATGACCGAGGCGAGCGTCGGGGTCGACGACCTCAGCGCGACGCCGGGCAAGGTCACGACCACGGTGGCGATGGACTTCGGCCGGGTCTCGCTGGATTCGGACTTGATCCTGTACCTGTTCGGCACGCCCGGGCAGCACCGGTTCTGGTTCATGTGGGACGACTTGGTGCGCGGCGCGATCGGCGCGGTGGTGCTGGTGGACACCCGGCGACTGGCCGACGCGTTCGCCTCGATCGACTTCTTCGACGACCGCGGCCTGCCCTACATCATCGCGGTGAACACCTTCGACGGCGTGATGCACCACCGCCAGGAGGACATCCGGGAGGCGCTGACGATCGACGCCTCGGTCCCGATGATCACCTGCGACGCCCGGAACCGCGAATCCACCAAGCACGCCCTGATCACCCTGGTGGAGCACGCCATGCGCCAGCGCATGGCCGCAGCCCGCTGATCCCGCAGCGCTCGTGAGCGTTTTGGACCGGGGCAGAGGCCGTTCGGGATGTCGTCAAGCGGGGGCGTCGTAGGGCGTCAGTGCCTTCGGGATGGTGGAGTCAACGGCCTGTTCGCCTCGCCTATCGAGACGAACGGGCCGTTCACCTCAACTCCAACGGTGTCCACCGCCTCGGGCGGATGAGGTGAACAGGCCGTTCACCTCTCCTATCGAGGCGAACAGGCCGTTCACCTCACGTCAGCCAGCGGGGGCGCACCAGTGCGCGGAACGAGTTCTCGCGAGTCCTGAGCTCGGTGCTTCGGTGCTCCGTCAGCGGATGTCGGCGCCGTACACGCGCTCGACCGCGATCGTGACGAGCACCCGGCGATCGGACACCATCACCGACCGGTACTCGTCCCAGTCCGGGTGCTCCCCGGCCGCCTTGCGGTAGTAATCCACCAGCGCCTCGACCTCGGGGCCGTGCGGATCGGTTCCCGGCCGGGTGAGCGTCGCGGTGCCCTCGGCGGTGGCCCACGTCATGCCGTCGGGGCCGGTGACCTCCAGCGCGGCGCGCGGATCCCGGCGCAGGTTCGCCGTCTTGGCCAGCCCCTCCCGCGTCGAGATGTGGATGGCCCCGGATTCCTCGTCGTAGAAGGGCATGACGGGGGAGAGCTGCGGGCGGCCGTCCGACTTGATCGTCGCGAGGACGCCGAGCCGGCTCTCCGCGAGCAGCGCGCGCGGATCGAACGATGTGCTGGTCATGGTCGAACCTCCGAAGGCTTGCGGAACCGCTCGATCATCGCCGCGCGACCGTCCCCACGCAGGGACTCGGCTTCGAACGGATCGGTCGTCACGGCACGATCATCGACCTTCACATCGGCGTGAAGGTCAAGGGGAAGATCAGTCCTCGACGAGCGCGACGGACATGATCCGGTGCAGCGGGAAGTTGCCCACCTCGTCGCTGCTGGTGTCGACGCCCTGCAGGATCCCGCCGCCGACGCTCACCGGCCGCACCACGCGCTGGCTCCGCACCCCGTGCGTGTCCACGAACCCCAGCCACACGCTCCGCTGCTGACGCGCCGCGTCGCGCAGCAGCTGCAGCGTCGCCTCGGCGCTCGGCCGCCCGCGTTCGGGGCTCACGGCGCTGCCGCGCCGCGCCGTCCCAGCCCGGTCGCCGGCTCGCAGCTGCGCCACGAGCTCGCCGAGCTGCTCCCCGCTCGGCCCGGCGATCGCCACCGGCGGAGCCGGGCGGCTCTTGCCGCGCACGCGCCGCCCGCTCTCCCGGAGGTCGAGCACGTTGCCGTCCGGGCCTTCGGCGACCGGCGAGAACCCGGCCGCGCGCAGCACGGCGACCACGTCGGCCAGCGGCAGCGGGCTGACCAGCACGGTGGGCGCGATGCGGCGGAGTTCGAGCTCTTCGGCTCCGGGCTTGGCCAGGATTTCGGCCAGCATCAACGGATCGTCGCAGCGCAGGAAGGCCGCGGCGGTGCCCGCGCGGAGCCGGCCGTGGCGGCGCGCGACGTCGTCGATGAGGTAGGTCAGCGACTGCGGGATCGGCGTGCGCGAGCGGGTCCGGAACAGCGCGTGCAGGTCGTCGGCGGTGTAGCCGGCGTCGAGCGCGCGCCGGATGCTGCCGTCGCCGACGCGGTAAACCGTTGCGCTGCCGGCGGATTCGACGTCCGCGACGAGCTTCATCTCGATGGCGAGGTCGGGTTCGAGGCGGCCCGGCGCGACGATGGTGAGGTCGGCCTGCGCCAGCACGTGGTCGAGCGGTTCGGGCAGCGCGGCGGCGAGTTGGCGGGCCGCCTCGGCGGCGCCGTCGGCGAGCAGGACGCGTCCGGCGGTGGTCAGCGCGTGCAGCGCCACGACGCCGAGGGCGGTCGCTTCGGCGAGCGTCCAGCGGACCAGGTCGTCGCGCAGCCGGCCGCCGCGGCGCGGCGCGCGCCAGCCGAGCACGGCGGCGACGTCGTCCGGCCGGGCGCCGTACCCGCCGGGCAGTTCGTCGAGGTAGTCGAGGATGCGGCGGCGGTCCTTCGGCGCGAGCGGCCGGCGCAGGTCTTCCGACAACGGGTTGAGCAGCCGGTCCTTCTCGTCGCGGGCGCCGACCAGGCCCGGCAGGCGCGGCAGGTCCAGCCACGCCTGGGCCAGCGCGGCCCAGCGCTGCTCGGGCGGCGAGGCCAGCCAGGTGTCGGACTGGATGGTCGGCACCCACTGCGGTTCCGCGCCCTCGCTGTTGGCGATGAGGTTGGCCGCGACCGCGACCTCCACGAGCAGGCCGAGGAGGTTCTCGTCGATCTCGATCGCCTTGGCGGTGCGGCGCAGGTCGCGCACCCCGACCCCGCCGGAGCGCAGCACGTCGGGCGGCTCCTCGCCCCAGGCGTTCAGCAGCCCTTCGACGTGCCGCAGCAGTTCCAGCGCCGCGCCGCCGGCCGTGTTGTCCACAGTGGATTGATCGGTGCCCACCAGGTCCGGGATCGGCTCGTCGGGTTCGACCGCGCCCATCGGCCGGTCGCCGCGCACGGCCAGCGCGAGCTGGCGCGGCAGCTCGACGGTCTCCGCGTCGCGCCGCAGCAGCAGGCCCTTGGCGAGCAGCCGTTGCACTGGGTTGGTCGCCTGCTCCAGCGGGACCTGCTTGGCCGCGTCCTTGGTGCGCCCGATCGGCGCGCCGCCGGCGAGCTTGTCGACCAGCCGCCGCTCTTCCTCTCCGAGCTCGGCCAGCGCGGCTTCCGCCGCGGCCGCGGTGAGGCCTTCGGCCGGGCGCCCGAGCCCGGCGGGGAAGGTCGGCAGTGCCTCCCGCGCGGCAGAAGGCACGGCGAGCTCGACGTCCCCGCCCCAGGCCAGCGCGAGGTCGCGCAGCTGCGCGACCGACCGGCGGGCGCGTTCGACCGTGACGTCCGGGCCGAGCATCGCGGCGACGGCGTCCAGCGACACCGGCGCGTCGTCGGCGTCGAGCAGCACCAGCGCTTCGAGCGTGGCGAGAGCGAAGGAGTCGAGGTCCTCGCAGGCCCGCGCGACCGACGAGCGCACGCCGAGCCGCGTCGCCAGCACCGAGGTGTCGGCCGGCGGCGGGGTCGCGAGGTCGGGCCGAGCGCGGAGCAGCGCGACCAGCTGTTCGTCGCTGCGCTCCCGCAGCCAATCCGCCAGTGATGACATCGGCTCCACGATACCCAGCCGGGCAGCGCCGGCGGGCCGTCTCGAATGCCGGGCGGCCGCCCCGGTGAGACATGCGTCGCAGGCGGCGCGCCCGCCGGAACGTTGCGCTGCGCACCCTTGGGTGAGGTTCGGGGCCCGATCCGGCAAACTGGAAGTGCACCGTAGCCGGAATGCCCAGGAGGAACGACGTGGCCGGCAAGACCAAAAAGGACCGCATTGACCCGTCTTGGCCGAAGGTCGCCGACGGCGAACACCCGGTGAGCGAGTTCCTGGCCGACATCCAGGGCGCGATGTCGCCGTACGGCGACACCACCTTCCCGCTCCGCCAGGACGCCGTTCCCTACGTCCACCCGGTCACGCGCATCAACAAGTGACCCCCTGCCGGCATCCGCCCCAGCGCGGATCGGCGATCGCCCGTAGACCCGCTCCGTGGTGGCCGTGCCGCTTCGGGGCGGGTTTTGTCAAGGGGAACCGGCCGGTAACGGGACCGGACGTCGCTCACACTCGGGAAAGTTTTAGGCTTTTTCGTGCTGGGTGAAGTTCCGGTCGCTTAGCAGGCCCGAAGGGCTTGCACCCCGGATGAGCGATCTGCTGCGACGGCCCCCGAGGCCGCCCCGGGGACGGCACCCGCCAAGTCCATAGCCGATCAGCTCGACAGGGGTGTGCCATGCCGGTTCCAGGTCCGGGTTATTCGATCACCGTTCGCGTCGAGGCCCCGCCGTCGACGACCGCGGCGGGTGACCTGACCAGCGCGATCGGTCGCGCCGGCGGCGTCATCACGGCGTTCGACGTCGTGGAGTCGCACGCCGACCGCATCGTCGTCGACATCACCTGCAACGCGCTGTCGGCCGACCACGCCAACGACCTCGCCGAGGTCCTCGGGACGCTGCCCGGCGTCCGGGTCCGCAAGATCTCCGACCGGACCTTCCTGGTGCACCTCGGCGGCAAGATCGAGGTCAACTCGCGGGTCGCGCTCAACAACCGAGACGACCTCTCCCGCGCGTACACGCCCGGCGTCGCCCGGGTCTGCACCGCGATCGCGGACAACCCGGAGGACGCGCGCCGCCTGACCATCAAGCGCAACGCCGTCGCGGTGGTCACCGACGGTTCCGCCGTGCTCGGCCTGGGCAACATCGGCCCGGAGGCCGCGCTGCCGGTGATGGAGGGCAAGGCCGCGCTGTTCAAGAAGTTCGCCGGGGTCAACGCCTGGCCGGTCTGCCTGGACACCCAGGACACCGAGGAGATCATCCGCGCCGTCGAGCTGATCGCTCCGGTCTACGGCGGCATCAACCTCGAGGACATCGCCGCGCCGCGCTGCTTCGAGATCGAGGCCCGGCTGCGGGAGAAGCTGAACATCCCGGTCTTCCACGACGACCAGCACGGCACCGCGATCGTGGTGCTGGGCGCGCTGCGCAACGCGCTGCGCGTGGTGAACAAGGACATCACCGACTGCCGCATCGTGGTGTGCGGCGTCGGCGCGGCCGGTTCGGCGATCATCCGCCTGCTGCAGCACAAGGGGCCGGCCGACATCATCGCCGTCGACATCGACGGCATCGTCCACACCGGGCGCGGCGACACCGACCCGAACCTGCAGTCCATCGCCGCTGGCACCAACAAGGACGGCCGCGCCGGCACGCTCTCCGACGCGGTGCGCGGGGCGGACGTGTTCATCGGCGTGTCCGCGCCGAACCTGCTCACCGCGGACGACGTGGCGACCATGAACACCGACTCGATCGTGTTCGCGCTGGCCAACCCGGACCCGGAGATCGACCCGCTGGAGGCGCAGAAGCACGCCACCATCGTGGCGACCGGCCGCAGCGACTACCCGAACCAGATCAACAACGTGCTGGCGTTCCCCGGCGTGTTCCGCGGCCTGCTGGACGCGCACGCGCACAAGATCACCGACGAGATGATGATCGCGGCGTCGAACGCGATCGCCGACGTCGTGGACGGGGAGCGGATCAACGCCTCGTTCATCGTGCCGAGCGTGTTCGACTCGGCGGTGGCGCCGGCGGTCGCGGATGCGGTGAAGAAGGCGGCGATCGCGTCCAAGGACGGCGACCCGGAGCCGAACGGCGGCGGAACCTCCCTGCCGTGGTCCATGGCCGAGGACGTCGATTACTGATCCACCGAGGTGCGGGGCGTCCTCTGCCGGGGCGCCCCGCGCTCGTGTTCTCGGGCCGCGATGGGCGGCGGGTCCGACGGACTAGGCTCGGGGCATGGCGCAGGACGAGCTCACGCATGTCGACGAGGCGGGCGCCGCTCGCATGGTCGACGTCTCCGGCAAGCAGCCCACCGCCCGCATCGCGGTCGCCAGCGGCGTGGTGCGCACGACGGCCGAGGTGATCGCCCTGCTGCGCCGCGACGGGCTGCCGAAGGGCGACGCGATCGCCACCGCCCGGATCGCCGGGATCATGGCCGCGAAGCGCACCCCGGACCTCATCCCGCTGTGCCACCCGATCGCTATCTCGGGCGCCAAGGTCGAGCTGGAGCTCGGCGAGTCGGAGGTGCGGATCACCGCCACGGTGAAGACCACCGACCGCACCGGCGTCGAGATGGAGGCGCTGACCGCGGTGGCGGGCGCCGGCCTCACCCTGCACGACATGATCAAGGCGGTAGACCCGGCCGCGGTCCTAGACGAGGTCCGGGTGGAACGCAAAGAAGGCGGCAAAACCGGCACCTGGACCCGCAACACCTGACCCCCGGCCCCCAGCGGTCCGCAATTTCAATGGAAATCGGACCTTCGATTTCCATTGAAATTGCGGACGGACGCGTTGCCGGACGTCGGTGCGGTGTGCCACGGAGCGGGCGCGCTTGAGGCCATGCCGGTCGGTCGCGGAAGATGGCCTTGCGGCGGCCGAGCGGACTCCGGCGCCAACACACAGGAGGTCTCCATGACGAGGACAGCGCGAGTGATCGCCGCGTCCAACCGCGCCTCGGCCGGCGTCTACCCCGACCGCACCGGCCCGGTGATCGTCGAGTGGCTGCGCGGGCACGGCTACGAGGTGCCGGACCCCGTCGTGGTGCCGGACGGCGACCCGGTGGGCGAGGAGCTGCGCCGCGCGGTCGCCGCCGGCGCGGACGTCGTGATCACCACCGGCGGCACCGGGATCAGCCCGACCGACCGCACGCCCGAGGTCACGGCGGCGGTCCTGGACTACCCGATTCCGGGACTGGCCGAGGCGATCCGCTCGGCGGGCCTGCCGGAGGTCCCGACGGCGGTGCTCTCCCGAGGGCTGGCCGGCGTCAGCGGCCGGACGCTGATCGTGAACCTGCCGGGCTCGCGCGGCGGCGTCGAGGACGGCCTCGGCGTGCTGGACGGGGTCCTGGACCACGCCGTCGACCAGCTGCACGGTGGCGACCACGCGGCGCCGAACCGGGCGGTCGCAGACGTTCTGCGGGCCGACGTGACGGAGCAGGTGATCGACGTCGACGACCTGGCCAGGTCGGTGGAGCACCGAGCGGCCGGCGCCGTGGTGACCTTCGGCGGGGTGGTCCGCGACCACGACGGTGGACGCGGCGTCCGCGAGCTGGAGTACGTCGGGCATCCCAGTGCGTCCGACGTGATCGCCGAGGTGGCGCAGGACATCGCCGCGCGCTTCGAGGGCGTGCGCGCCATCGCGGTGTCGCACCGGATCGGCCTGCTCAAGATCGGCGACGTGGCGCTCGGCTGCGCGGTGGCGGCGGAGCACCGCAAGCAGGCGTTCAGCGCCTGCTCGGAGCTGGTCGACGAGGTGAAGCGGCGGCTGCCGATCTGGAAGCGCCAGGTCTTCGAGGACAACACCGAAGAATGGGTCAACTGCCCCTGATCCGGTTTGGGGAGGTGAACGCCCGTGAGCGGTTTGGGGCGCCAGAGCGCCCCAAACCGCTCACGGCACGTTCTGAAACGCCCCTGAAATCGGGAACCCCGCCCGTCACTCCGGGCGGAAGGCGCGGAGCGCCGCGTCGACCAGGGCGTCGGCGAAGGCGTCGTCGAGCGGGCCGGAGCGCAGCAGCCAGCGCTGGGCCAGCGGCGCGTACAGCACCTCCAGGAACAGGTCCAGGTCCGCGTCGGCCGCGAGCTGACCTGCGCGCTGCGCGCTGCGCAGGCGCTCCTTCTTCGCTTCCTCCACCGGCGCCGCCATCTTCTCGCGGTAGATCGCGGCCAGCTCGGCATCGTTGATGATCTCGGTGTTGAGCGCCCGGATCGGCGCCTCGAACTCGGGGTCGGCGAACTCGGCCGCCGTCGCGCGCAGCACGGTCTTGAGGTCCGCCTCGATGTCGCCGGTGTCCGGCAGCGCGATGCCCTCGCCGTCCGCGCCTTCGCTGAGCGCCAGCAGGGAATCGAAGACGACCGCGCCCTTCGACGACCACCAGCGGTAGATCGTCTGCTTGCCGACTCCGGCGCGGGCGGCGATTGCCTCGATGGACAGCTTGGCGTAGCCGACCTCGGCGATGAGTTCGCGGGCCGCGGTCAGGATCGCCACCCGGGACCGCTCGCTGCGGCGGGTCACGTCCGGCGTCTTCCGGGATGCCATGCCCACACAATACGCGCGACGAGACGGTCCGTCTTGACAGCCTGCGGACAGGTGGTGCATGCTCGAAAACAACGAGACGGACCGTATCGTCTCAAAATTTCGAGGAGTGCCCGTGCAACACGCATCCACCGGACCCGGACCCCGCACCTGGTTCATCACCGGCGCCTCCCGCGGTCTCGGGCGGGCGTTCACCGAAGCCGCGCTCGCGGCGGGCGACCGGGTGGTCGGCGTCGCCCGCGACATCACTCCGCTGGAGGAGCTCGTTGGCCTCTTCGACGGCCGCCTGGTCGCGTTCCCGCTCGACGTCTCGGACCGAGAGGCCGTTTTCGCAGGCGTCGAGCGGGCGATCGCGGCCTTCGGTCGCCTGGACATCGTGGTGAACAACGCCGGCGGCGTCTTGCTCGGCATGATCGAGGAGCTCACCGAGGAGCAGGCCAGGGCGCACCTGGACACCAACTTCTTCGGCGCGCTGTGGGTGAGCCAGGCCGTCGTCCCGCATCTCCGAGAGCGGCGCTCGGGCCACATCCTGCAGGTGTCCTCGATGGGCTCGACGGGCGGCTTCGCGGCGACGGGCATGTATGGCGCGGGCAAGGCGGCGCTGGACTCGATGAGCGAGGCGCTGCAGATGGAGGTCGAGCGGTTCGGGATCAAGGTGACGATCCTGCAGCCGGGCGGCTATGAGACCGACCTGTTCACTCGCGGCCTGACGCAGACGGTGGAGCACGAGGCCTACGAGCCGCTGCGCGAATGGCTGGCCGGCCTGTGGGCGGAGTCGGAGGACTTCGACCCGGCGAAGGCGGCGGAGGTGGTGCTCGACGTGGTGAACATGGCGGAGCCGCCGAAGCGCCTGATCCTGGGATCGGCGGCCTACGACATGGTCGACGGGATGACCAAGGCCATGACGGCGGAGCTGGCCAAGTGGGAACACCTCAGCCGCCAGGCCGAGTAAGGGCGGCGGCTGTCAGATCGGGGTCGTGAGTTCTTTTAGACCGGGGCCGTGAGTTCTTTCGGCTGTAGTAGCGGTGGTTTGGGACGTGCTGAGGTGAGTAGCGCGGCCTTTTGTCTTTGAAGCGGCGTAGCCGCTTAGCCCACCCTCGCAACCGGCACCGCCGCGGGTTCTCAGGGGTCTTCTCGCGAGGACAGCCCCGACGCGACGTATTGGACATACGTGTGTCGGGGGTCCCGGAGTCGAGAAGACCCCTGAGGTTCCGCCACCCGCACCGCTTCCCAGAACGAGCCGGGAAAACAAGAAAAAGACGGAACCCCCGCCGCTGGGGGGTGCGGTGGGGGTTCCGAGAGTGCGGAGCACGTGCCGTGTCGGGGGGTACGACACGTACTCCTCGCCGGCCGGCTCAGCCGACCGACCAGATCACTTGATGTCGAGCTGCTGGCCCGGGAAGATCAGGTTCGGGTCGTTGATGACGCTCGAGTTGCGCTGCGCGATGTCCTGGTAGCTCACGCCGAACTGCTCGCCGATCTTGCTCAGCGTGTCACCGAGCTGGACCGTGTAGTCCGCGCCGTTGGTCTTCACCGTCGGCGTCTGGGTCTTGACCTTGGTCTCGGTGGTCTTCTTCGGCGTGGTGACCTTCTTCGGCGTGGTCACCTTGGCGGTGACCTTGGTGCCGCCGCTGGTCCAGTTCAGCTTGGAGGTGCAGCCCGGCCACGCGTTGGCGCCCTGCGAGGCGAGGACCTTCTCGGCGACGGCGATCTGCTGCTCGCGGGTCGCCTGGTGCGCGCTGCTGGCGTACTGGGTGCCGCCGTAGGCCGCCCAGGTGGACGCGCTGAACTGGAGTCCGCCGTAGTAGCCGTTGCCGCTGTTGATGCTCCAGTTGCCGCTGCTCTCGCACTGGGCGAGCTTGTCCCAGTTCGGGGCCGCGTTGGCGGGGGCGGCGATCGCGATCGGGGTGGCGACCACCGCGCCGGCGACGGCGACGCGGGCCAGGGTGCGGCCGGTATTGGAAGGCTTGCGGTGCTTGCCTTGGTAGCGAGCCATGTTCCTCTCTCCTGCCGCGCCTGCGAGGTCAGCTGTCGGGTTCGGGCTGAGAGGCAGCCCGGCCGACTCGGGGGAGCCGGCTTCACCCCTAGGGCTTCGGGGAGCCCGGGTGTTGGGTCCCCCGCCCCTGTCCGGTTTTCTTCGTTTCGGGGTCTGGAAGCCCGCCGGACAGGGTTCGGCGCTGCGAGCTTCCGCTCCTTGCTGATCGGTTCGGGGCCGACCGAGGAGCGACACTACGTAACCATCGGGGAGATCGGAAACCTGAGTTCATGTGACGCTGGTCACGTAACAACTGGGGGCAATGCTTCGATCCGGGGTATTTGTGCTGATCAGAGCGCCGTTATCAAGTCGTTTCCAGGCCGATATCGATCACCGTAAGTGAGTCGTGGGTCACCTCGTTGCTCCCTCCGGGCCACCCTCGTCGCAGCGATTCGCCGCTCCGGCGGCCCGTCCGGGTTCTCGCCCAGGCGTGCCATGACTCCACCGTGGTGGTTGCGAAGAGGATTCGCGTCAATGCGCACGGTAGTGATCTGTGTAGCTAGATCAGGGACTGTTAAGGCTGCCGAAGGACACGGCGCGTGAGTCAAGATCGACATGCCCGGAAGCGAGACCGAAATGTCACCTGGCCGAGCGTGTACGACACGCCGACGCATGTTGTATTCGCGTGCGCGCGCACGCCCGCGCGCGCAGTAATGCAGTGTCGCCCCGTGAGGCCGCTGAAGAGGGGTTTCAGCCGCCCGCGAACGGCGGGAGGACGTCGAGGGTCGCGTCGTCGGGAACCGCGATCCCGCGGTCCCGGACGGCGACTCCGTCGAGCAGGAAGCTGCACGCGGGCAGCACGTCCGCCAGCTTCTCGTCGTGCCGGCCGAGCGCGGCGGCGATGACGTCCGCGGCGGTCACGGCGGCGCCGTCCGGGCGCGTGACGTGCACCGTTTCCTCCGGGATCCCGGCGGCCGCGCGGGCGCCCGCGAAGTAGCGCACCCGCACCGCCACGGTCCCGATCTGCTCCGGCAGAGCCGTCATCCGGTCAACCCCCGATTGCGCTCATCGGCCGGGACGGCTGGGCGAACTCGCCCGAATCCATCCCGTGCCCGGCTGCCTTCGCCCACATCGTCTCCTGCCACAGCCGGATCAGTTCGGCGTCCTCGGCCCCGGCCCGCATCGGCCCGCGCAGGTCCGTCTCGGTCGTCGAGAAAAGGCACGAGCGCAGCTGGCCGTCCGCGGTGAGCCGGGTGCGGTCGCAGGCGGCGCAGAACGGCCTGGTCACCGAGGCGATCACGCCGACCGTCGCGGGCCCGCCGTCGACCAGCCAGCGCTCCGCGGGCGCGGAGCCGCGCTCGGCGACGTCCGGGGTGAGGGCGAACTCGCCGCCGAGGCGCTCCAGGATCTCCTCGGCGGTGATCATCTGGCCGCGGTCCCACTCGTGCTGGGCGTCCAGCGGCATCTGCTCGATGAACCGCAGCTGGTAGCCGCGCTCGATGCAGAAGCGCAGCAGGTCGCCGGCCTCGTGGTCGTTGATCCCGCGCATCAGCACCGCGTTGACCTTGACCGGCTCCAGCCGCATCTCCTTCGCCGCGGCGAGCCCGGCCAGCACGTCGTCCAGCCGGTCGCGGCGGGTGAGCTGCTTGAACACGTCGCGGTCGAGGGTGTCGAGCGAGACGTTGACCCGGTTCAACCCGGCCCGCACCAGCGGTTCGGCGAAGCCGCCGAGGTTGATGCCGTTGGTGGTCAGCGAGGTCGTCGGGCGGCTCGGCAGCGCCGCGGTCGCCGCGATGATGTCCACCAGGTCCTGCCTCAGCAGCGGCTCGCCGCCGGTGAAGCGCACCGTGGTGACGCCCAGCTCCTCCACGGCGATGCGGATCAGCCGGTTCATCTCCTCGGTGTCGAGGAGTTCCGCGCGCTTCAGCCAGGGCAGGCCCTCGGCGGGCATGCAGTAGGTGCAGCGCAGGTTGCACTTGTCGATGAGGGAAACGCGCAAGTCGGTCGCGATGCGGCCGAACCGGTCCACCAGCCGGGTCGTGTCCGGGCGTGCGGACGTGTCGGTCGTGCGGCGCACGAGCGGGATTCCCAGGTCCACCGCGGTCACCCCACGACCCTAGCGCGTAGCGGGAGGGGATTTCGATCGCGCGGCCCCAATTTGTGCGGAATCGCCGAGTGATCCGCTGCGGCGTCCGGAGTGGTCGGAGGAAGGCACAAAGTCGTTGCAAGATCCGTGTTTGCGGACAATTTCGCTGGTTTTGAACGCAGCTGCGGAAGTAATGTGGGCGGCTGTGCCGCACTATCGGATTTCGGAGGCCGCCGGGCTGCTCGGCGTCAGCGACGACACGGTGCGCCGGTGGGTCGATGGCGGACAGCTGCCTTCGGAGCGGGACGCCGCCGGCCGGCGAACCGTGGACGGCGCCGCGCTCGCCGAGTTCGCCCGCGCCCAGGCCCGATCGACGCCGGACCCGTCCGGCATCGGCCGGTCGGCGCGCAACCGGCTCGTCGGGCTGGTCACCGAGGTGATCTCGGACCGGGTCATGTCGCAGGTGGAGATCCAGTGCGGCCCGCACCGGATCGTCTCGCTGATGAGCACCGAGGCGGTGCGCGAACTCGGGCTGGTGCCCGGGGCGCTGGCGGTCGCCGTGGTCAAGTCGACCAACGTCGTGGTGGAAACACCGGGAGAAGGATGATGTCGAAGCTCAAGATGATCGCCGGCGCGCTGGTCGCGCTCGTGGTGCTGGCCGGGTGCGGGCAGGCCGGGCAGCAGGCCCAGCCGCAGCGCACGCTGACCGTGCTCGCGGCCGCGTCCCTCACCGAGTCCTTCGACGAGCTCGGCACCCGGTTCACCGAGCAGCACCCCGACGTGCGGGTGCAGTTCGACTACCAGGGCTCGTCGACGCTCGCCGAGCAGATCAAGCAGGGCCGCGCCGCGGACGTGTTCGCCTCGGCGGACACCAAGAACATGGACAAGGTGCGGGACCTGGTCGGCACGCCGGAGGTCCTCGCGACGAACCAGCTGACGATCGTGGTCCCGCCGGGCAACCCGGCCGGGATCGCCTCGCTCGCCGACCTCGCGGCGCCCGGCCGGACGGTCGTGGTCTGCGCGCCGCAGGTGCCGTGCGGATCGGCCACGCAGAAGGTGACGCAGGCCTCCGGCGTGCAGCTGACGCCCGCCAGCGAGGAGGACGACGTGAAGTCGGTGCTGCAGAAGGTCGTCGCCGGCGAGGCGGACGCAGGGCTGGTGTACGTCACCGACGCGAAGGCGGCCGGTGACAAGGTGCAGGCGGTGGACTTCCCGGAGTCGCAGCAGGCGACCAACACCTATCCGATCGCGACGATCACCGCCGCGCCGGAGGCGCAGCTGGCGGCGGAGTTCATGGCGTTCGCGCGCGGCCCGATCGGCCGCGAGGTCCTCGGCAAGCACGGCTTCGGCGCTCCGTGAGCAGTGCCCCGTCAGGTGTGGACCGTCCGCAGTTTCAATTGAAACTGCGGACGACCCGGGTGCCGGTGGTGCTGTGGGTGCCGGCCGCGCTCGCGCTGGCGCTCGTGGTCCTGCCGGTCCTGGGGCTGCTGACGCGCGTCGATCCCGCGCGCCTGCCGGAGCTGCTGCTCAGCCCGGCCGCGCTCGACGCGCTGTGGCTCTCGGTGGTCACCGGGCTGATCTCCACCGCGCTCGCGCTGCTCCTCGGCGGTCCGCTGGCGCTGGTGCTCGCGCGGTCCCGCATGCGCGGGCTCCGCGTGGTGCGGGCCTTCGTGCTGCTGCCGCTGGTGCTTCCGCCGGTCGTCGGCGGCCTCGCCCTGCTCTACCTGCTGGGCCGCACCGGTCCGATCGGGCAGCTGCTGGACGTCGTGGGAATTCGCTTGCCCTACACGACAACCGCCGTGGTGCTCGCGCAGACGTTCGTCGCGATGCCGTTCCTCGTGGTCGGCCTGGAAGGCGCGCTGCGGACCGCCGGCGGGCGGTACGAGCAGGTCGCCGCGACGCTGGGCGCCGGGCCCTGGCTGACGTTCCGGCGCGTCACCGTGCCGCTGCTGCTGCCCGCGCTCGGGTCGAGCCTGGTGCTGGCCTTCGCGCGGGCGCTGGGGGAGTTCGGCGCGACGATCACCTTCGCCGGTAGCTTGCAGGGCACCACCCGGACCCTGCCGCTGGCCATCTACACCACGGCGCAGTCCGATGTGGACGCTGCGGTCGCGATGTCGTTGCTGCTGGTGGTGGTCGCGCTGCTGGTGATCGTGGTGGCCCGGCCCAAGGCGGTGGAGGGACGGCTGTGAGCGGATTGCGCGCCGACATCGAGTTCCGGCGCCCCGACTTCACGCTGCGCGCGGAGTTCGAGGTGGCGCCCGGCGAGGTCCTGGCGGTGCTCGGGCCGAACGGGGCGGGCAAGTCGACGCTGCTGTCGGTGCTGGCCGGGCAGCTCGTCCCGCACCGCGGGCGCGTCGAGCTGGACGGCACCGCGTGGCTGGACACCGAGCGCGGGATCAACGTGGCGACGCACCGCCGCGGTGTCGGGCTGCTCGCGCAGAACGCCCTGCTGTTCCCGAATCTGACGGCGCTGGAGAACGTCGCATTCGGACCGCGTGCGGTCGGTGTCCGCAAGGCCGATGCGCGGGAGGCAGCCGGGCGCTGGTTGTCCGAGGTGGACGTCGCCGAGCTGGCGGCGCGCAGGCCCGGTCAGCTCTCGGGCGGTCAGGCGCAGCGAGTGGCGCTGGCCCGGGCGCTGGCGGCGAATCCGCGGTTGCTGCTGCTCGACGAGCCGCTGGCCGCGCTCGACGTCGACGCCGCTCCGGCCATGCGCGGGCTGCTGCACCAGGTGCTGCGGCGGCAGGAAAAGCCGACCGTGCTGGTCACCCACGACGTGCTGGACGCGGTCGTGCTCGCCGATCGGCTCCTGGTGATGCTCGACGGCTGCGTCGTCGAGCAGGGCCCGACCCGCGAGGTGCTGGCCCGCCCGAAGGAGGCGTTCACGGCGCGGGTGGCCGGGCTGAACCTGGTGCCCGGGGTAGCAGCGGCGGACGGCGTTTCCTTCGGCGACAGCACGATCAGCGGCCGGATCGCCGAGGAGCTGGAGCAGGGCGAAGCCGCTGCTGCGGTGTTCGCGCCGTCGGCCGTCGCGGTGCACCGCGAGCGCCCGCACGGCAGCCCGCGCAACGCGATCCCGGTGCGGTTGGCGGCGCTCGAACCGCGCGGCGACGTCGTGCGGGTGCGCGGCGTGGTGCGGGACTGCTCGTTGGCCGCCGACGTGACCCCGGCGGCCGTCGCCGACCTGCGGCTCACCCCCGACGACGAGGTCTGGTTCGTGGTGAAGGCCGCCGAAGTAGCAATTCACCCCACATCAGGTGGATCATCTGGGGCGTGACTGAGCCATCCCCCTGGACGTACCTGATGGACATGGACGGCGTGCTCGTGCACGAGGAGCACATGGTGCCGGGCGCGGACGCCTTCGTGGCGGCGCTGCGCGAGAACGGCATCCCGTTCATGGTCTTCACCAACAACTCGATCTACACCCCGCGCGACCTGCGCGCCAGGCTGTCGCGCACCGGGCTGGACGTCCCGGAGGGCGCGATCTGGACCTCCGCGCTGGCGACCGCGCAGTTCCTGGAGAAGCAGCGGCCCGGCGGCACGGCCTACGTGGTCGGGGAGTCGGGGCTGACCACGGCGCTGCACAACATCGGCTACGTGCTGACCGATCGCGATCCGGACTACGTCATCCTCGGCGAGACCCGCACCTACAGCTTCGAGGCGATAACCAAGGCGATCCGGCTGGTCGAGGGCGGCGCGCGGTTCATCGCCACCAACCCCGACGAGAAGGGGCCGAGCCGGGAGGGCACGCTGCCCGCCACCGGTGCCGTCGCCGCGCTGATCGAGCGGGTGACCGGCCGCGCGCCGTACTACGTGGGCAAGCCGAACCCGCTGATGATGCGGTCGGCGCTGCGCCACCTGGGCGCGCACTCGGAGAACACCCTGATGATCGGCGACCGGATGGACACCGACGTGCGGTCCGGCCTGGAATCGGGCATGCAGACGATCCTGGTGCTGTCCGGGATCTCCGACGAGCACACCGCGGACCTGTTCCCGTACCGGCCGACGAAGGTGATCAACTCGATCGCCGACCTCACGGGCCACGTCCTGGATCCGTTCAAGGCCTGATCGCTACGACGGCGTCGCGGGCGGGGCGGGTTTCGGCACGGCGATGGCGCTGGTGACCTGGTTGAGCTCGTCGGCCAGGCGCTCAGCGGCATCGCGCACGAGCTCGGCGCGGCGGCTCAGCGAGCCCGACCAGTGGCGCTGCGCCGCCGCCAGGCGGTCGAGCAGGTCCGCCTGCAGCCGCAGCCGTTCGACGTGCGCCCAGTCCTGCCGTGCCGGACCGCGGAAGGCGCGCTCGACCGCCGCCGCGACCCGCTCCAGCTCCAGTTCCGTGATCATCCGAATCCCCAAGCCGCCGATTCCTATGACTGTGGGACTGCATTCGGCCGATTCGGTCGTACGCCGATGTGTCGCACGTCACCTGGGACGCATGAACGCGTACACGTCGTCGGCGTCCACGATGCGCTTGCCCAGCGGCAGCAGCGAGACCGGGACGAGCTTGAAGTTCGCGATGCCCAGCGGGATGCCGACGATCGTGACGCACAGCGCGATGCCGGTGAAGATGTGCCCGAGCGCCAGCCACCAGCCGGCCAGCACCAGCCAGAGGACGTTGCCGATACCTGCCATCGCGCCCGAGGTGGGCTCGTCGACCAGCCGCCTGCCGAACGGCCACAGCGCGAAGTTGGCCATCCGGAAGGACGCGATGGAGAACGGGATGCCGATGATCGTGATCGCCAGGACGACCCCGGCGACCGCGTAGCCGAAGGCCATCCAGAACCCGCAGAGCACCAGCCAGATGATGTTCAGCAGCAACCGCATGCCTCCACGGTGCCAGCCCCGCATCCCGGTCGCCGAACCGAGGTAGTGGATCACACACCGGACCATCTCGCAGGCGCGCTCCGAGCGGGTGGTCCCGCAATTTCAATGGAAATCGGACCTCTGATTTCCATTGAAATTGCGGGAGTTGTCCACAGGCACCGGTGTGTCGTGGTGCGACACGCCGATGTGGTGCAGTTTCAATTGAAACTGCGGCGGGTCGGACCGGGCGGCGGGCCGGACCGGGCGGTGGATCGGGCTGAGTGGTGGGTCAGACGAGGAGGTCGCCGCTGAGGACCGTGACCGCGCGGCCGCGGAGGCCTACGCGGTTTCCGCGGAGGGCCATCTGGACGATGCCGCCTCGTTGGGACGCCTGCTCTCCGACGAACGTCGTGTCGTGGTCGTCCTTCCCGAGCTTCGCCGCCCACCAGTTCGCCAGCGTGCAGTGGGCCGAGCCGGTCACCGGGTCTTCCGGGATGCCGACCTGCGGGGCGAACACCCGGCTGACGAAGTCGATGCCCGGTCGGTCGCCCGGCGCCGTGATGATCACCCCTCGCGACGGGACGTCCGCCAGCATCGCGAAGTCCGGCCGCACCGCGCGGACCTCCGCGGCGGATGCGGCGAGCGCCAGCACCTTGGTCTCGCCCTCCGCGGCCTCCTCGATGGTGATGCCGGGCAGCCCCGCGGCCAGCGCCGAGGGCGGCTCCACCGGCTCGGCGCGGTCGACCGGGAAGTCCATCTCGATCCAGCCGTCGTCCTGCGCGGTGCAGGTGAGCACGCCGCTGCGGGTGTCGAAGCGCTGGTCGCCGCCGAGCACGTGCGCCGTCGCCAGGGTGGCGTGCCCGCACAGCGGCACCTCGGTCGAGGGGGTGAACCAGCGCAGCGGCTTGGGTTCGCCCTCTGGGCCGCCGGTCACGACGAACGCCGTCTCGGAGTGCCGCAGCTCGGCAGCGACCGACTGCATCCACTCGGCCTCGGCAGGGGCGTCCAGCAGCACGACGCCGGCGGGGTTGCCGGCGAAGGCGCTGTCGGTGAAGGAATCCACGACGAAAGCACGCATCCCTGAACGGTACGCAACCCCGGGCCGGCCACTACCCGCATCCGGGGGTGGCCGACGGGCGTCCGGCCAGGACAAGATGGGTGACCTGCATCACTGAGTTTTCGGGAGGTCGTCGACGTGGATGCCGTCGAACCAGCTCAGCCCAGCTACGCCTCGGGCATCTCGGACGTTCCGCTGTTGGGCGACACCATCGGCGAGAACCTCGACCGGACGGCGGCGCGCTTCCCCGACCGCGACGCGCTCGTGGAGTTCGCGACCGGGCGCCGCTGGTCCTACCGGGAGTTCGTCGCCGAGGTGGACGCGCTGGCGGTGGGCCTGCTGGACGCCGGGATCGGCAAGGGCGACCGGGTCGGGATCTGGGCGCCGAACCGCGCCGAGTGGACCACGACCCAGTACGCGACGGCGAAGATCGGCGCGATCCTGGTCAACATCAACCCGGCGTACCGGATGCATGAGCTGGAGTACGTGCTCAACCAGGCCGGGGTGCGGCTGCTGGTGTCGGCGCGGTCGTTCAAGTCGTCGGACTACGTGGCGATGGTGGAGCAGGTGCGGGTGAAGTGCCCGGGCCTGGAGCAGGTGGTGTTCCTGGATTCCCCGGAGTGGACGGAGCTGGCCGGCGGCTCCGGCGATCCGCAGCGGCTGGCGGCGATCCGGCTGTCGGCCGACGACCCGATCAACATCCAGTACACCTCGGGCACCACCGGATTCCCGAAGGGCGCGACGCTGTCGCACCACAACATCCTGAACAACGGGTTCTTCGTCGGCGAGCTGTGCGGTTACACCGAGGCCGACCGGGTGGCGATCGTGCCGCCGTTCTACCACTGCTTCGGCATGGTGATGGGCAACCTGGCGTGCACCAGTCACGGGTCGGCGATGGTGATCCCGTCGGAGGGCTTCGACCCGACGGCGGCGCTGTCGGCCGTCGCCGCGGAGCGCTGCACCTCGCTGTACGGGGTGCCGACGATGTTCATCGCCGAGCTCGACCACCCGGACTTCGAGTCCTTCGACCTGTCCTCGCTGCGCACTGGGATCATGGCCGGCTCGCCCTGCCCGGTGGAGGTGATGAAGCAGGTCATCGGCCGGATGGGGATGAGCGAGGTGTCGATCTGCTACGGCATGACCGAGACCTCGCCGGTGTCGACGCAGACCCGCGCCGACGACTCGCTGGAGCGGCGGGTGTCCACGGTGGGCCGGGTCGGGCCGCACCTGGAGATCAAGATCGTCGACCCGGCCACCGGCCTGACCGTGCCGGTGGGCACGCCGGGCGAGCTGTGCACCCGCGGCTACTCGGTGATGCTCGGCTACTGGGAGCAGCCGGAGAAGACCGCCGAGGTGGTGGACGCGGCGCGCTGGATGCACACCGGCGACCTCGCCGTCATGGACGAAGACGGCTACGTGAGCATCACCGGCCGGATCAAGGACATGGTCATCCGCGGCGGCGAGAACGTCTACCCGCGCGAGATCGAGGAGTTCCTCTACACGCACCCGGACATCCTCGACGCGCAGGTCATCGGCGTCCCGGACGCGAAGTACGGCGAGGAGCTGATGGCCTGGGTGCGGCTGCGCGAGGGCGCCGCGTCGCTGACCGCCGAGGCGCTGCGCGAGTTCTGCGCCGGCAAGCTCGCGCACTACAAGGTCCCGCGCTACGTCCACGTCGTCGACGAGTTCCCCATGACGGTCACCGGCAAGATCCGCAAGATCGAGATGCGCGAAACCGCGAAGAAGCTCCTCGACCTCGACTGATCCAGCGGTGGTGGGGGGGGGGGGGGGGGGAGGGGGGAAAAAAAAAGAAAGAACGAAGGGCGGGGGGGGTGGGGGGGGGGTTGGTCTTGTGGGCGGAACAGGGGTTCCTACGTTTCGGG
>NZ_JBWKKU010000020.1:0-103266 GCF_056431445.1 Saccharopolyspora sp. NPDC045941 | reverse complement strand
CGCCCCCCCACTACAAACACCCGCAAGGCTAAGCCACCAAACACCCAAAAAACCCCCCCCCCCCCCCCCACCCCCCCCCTTCCCCCCCCCCTCCCCCCCCCCCCCCCCCACCACCGGGTCAGCGCTGCGCGTCGAGCTTGGCGAGTTCGGCTTCGTCCTCGGCGCCGAACTGGTCTTCCAGCTGCTCGGGGGAGGCGTCGACGTCGATCTGGGCCAGCGGCACGCCACGCGCACTGGAGATCGCGCCGAGGCGGCGGGTCGCGCGGTCCGAGGCGTAGGCCGTGAGCTCGTCCTTGTCCAGCTCGAAGGGCAGCGCCTCGGGCGCGTCCTCCGGCTTCCACTGGACCTGGGCGATGGCGTGCGGCAGCAGCTTGGCCATCTGGTCCTGCACCACGTCCCAGTTGCGCTCGTCGGCGGCCACGTGGCGGCGGCAGGTGAACGTGCCCCACGCCATGTGGCGGCGCTCGTCATCGCCGATGCGCCGGATGACCTGCTGCATGCCGGGCAGGATGCCGCGGCTGACGCAGATCTTGTGCCAGGCGTAGTAGCCGGTCAGGGCCAGGGTGCCCTCGACCACGTGGTTGTAGGTGACCGACGCGCGCACCTGGTTCTCCGGGCTCGGGTCGGCGTGCAGGGCGTGCAGCGATTCGGGCAGCGCCCGGTAGAAGATCTCGCGGTAGCCGGGGTTCTCCTCGACGAGTCCGTGCAGGTCGTCGGTGAGCCCGATGGCGTCCAGCCACAGCCGGAAGACCTGGGTGTGCTTGGCCTCCTCGAACACGAACTGCGTCAGGTACATCTCGTCGCCGAACCGGCCTTCGGCGGCCATCGCGGACACGAACGGCTGGAGGTCCTGCGTCACGGCTTCCTCGCCGGCGATGAACTGCGCGCACAGGCCCGCCACGCTGCGCTGCTCGGCCTCGTCGAGCCGCTGCCAGTCTTCGGCGTCCTTGCTGAAGTCGATGTCGGCGGGGTTCCAGAACTTGGCGTTGCCCTTGTTGAACAGCCGCAGCGGTAGCGAGTCCCAGTTCAGGCCGCTGGCCTTCAGTGAGTGGAAACCTTCGCGGTGGGCGGGGTGCGCGGTGGTGCTCGTCATTGAACGACTCCAGCTCGCCAAATTGTGAGGAATATTATGCTCGTGATTTTCGGTACTGCGCAGTTTCGAGTCAAGGGGGCGCGCGTCCCCCGAACGTAGGGTGGTGCGCGTGGCAGAACAGCGCAGCGCGCCGGTGGTCGGCTTCGACCTGGACATGACCCTGATCGATCCGCGGCCGGGCGTGGTCCGCGCGATCGAAGCCCTGAACGAGGAGTTCGCGTTGTCGCTGGACGGCGAGGCGTTCGCGGCGCACCTGGGGCCGCCGCTGGCCGACACGATGCGCGGTTACGGCTTCGACGAGCCGATGGTCGAGCGGCTCGTCGGCCACTTCCGCGAGATCTACCCGTCCGTGGTGGTCGGGCTGACCAAGCCGATGCCGGGCGCCGAGCGGGCGCTGGACGCGGTCCGCGAAGCGGGCGGGCGGGCCCTGGTGATCACCGGGAAGTACGAGCCGAACGCGGCCCTGCACCTGAAGGCGTTCGGCTGGGACGTCGACCGGCTCGCCGGCGACGTCTTCGCCGCGGCGAAGGGCGAAGTGCTGCGCGAGGAGGGCGCGACGATCTACGTGGGCGACCACCTCGGCGACGTCGTCGGCGCGAAGGCCGCAGGGGCGGTCGCGGTCGGCGTGGCCACCGGGCCCTACGGCGCCGACGAGCTGGTGGAAGCCGGCGCCGACGTCGCGCTGCGCGACCTCACCGAGTTCCCGGCATGGCTCGCGCAGCTGTGAATCAACGCTTGCGGCTGCGCAGGACCGTGGCGATCACGCCGAAGATCAGCCCGGCAGGGCACAGCAGGGTCGCGAGGTTGAGCCAGATCGGCATGTTCTCGTAGCCGGCGGCGAACAGCGCGAAGATCGCGATGATCGCCAGCAGTCCCAGCCCGAACAGGATCATCGACGCCGGGAGGATCACGGACCTGGGCGTAGCGGCTGCCATGCTGAGCAGCGTATTCAGCGACTGGGCCGAGTGCCGCAGCGGGCCTTGGTCGATAAGGACGGGTGTTATCGGCTGGGTACGCGGTACGCTTGCTGTGACGCGTCCCGGCGCGCCCGACTGCGCGGCGTTTTCGGGGCGCTTTCGTCGTGCCGGGGCCATTAGGTTCCGCTCGGCGGACAGCCAGAGGGACGACGAGGACCCGGAGACCGGGCCAGCGCATTCGACAGGGAACGGTGAGGACAGTGCCGACCGGCAGGGTCAAGTGGTTCGACGCGGAGAAGGGCTTCGGCTTCCTGACCCAGGACGGCGGGGAGGACGTTTACGTGCGGTCCTCGGCGCTGCCGTCGGGTGTGGAGGCGCTCAAGACGGGCCAGCGCGTCGACTTCGACATGGCGCAGGGGCGCCGCGGTCCGCAGGCCCTCAAGGTCAAGCTGTTGGACCCGCTGCCGTCGGTGGCGGAGGCGCACCGGCGGTCCGCCGACGAACTGCACGGCATGGTCGAGGACATGATCAAGCTCCTGGAGCTGAAGATCCAGCCCGATCTGCGCCGCGGCCGCTACCCGGACCGCAAGATGTCGAAGCGGATCGGCGAGGTCGTGCGCGCGGTCGCTCGGGAGCTGGACCCGGGCAGCAACTGACAGACCACGAAGGCCGGGCGCATCGCGGTGCGCCCGGCTTTTTATGTCTTTCGTCAGGGGTGGTGGTGGTCGGTCGGCAGATCCGGCCGGGGTGTCCTGATCCATAGGTTCACCTGCATGAAAGCCAAGATCATCGCGCTCGCGGTGGCCATCGGGGTCTCGATCGGCCCCGCCACCGCACACGCCGCGGCCGAACCGACCGCACCGGCCATCGACGACTACCTGACCCGCGCGCTGGAATCCACCTACATGCCCGGGTTCTCGGTGGTGGTCACCAAGGACGACAGGATCGTGCACGCCGCCGGTTACGGCCACGATTCCGACGGGCGGCCGGTCACCGCCGACACCCCGATGCGGGTCGCGTCGGTCAGCAAGTCGTTCACGGCCATGGCGGTCATGACCCTGGTCGACGAGGGCAAGATCGCGCTGGACCGGCCGGTCGTCGAGCAGCTGCCCGGGTTCGCCATGGCCGATCCGCGCTTCCACGAGGTCACCGTCCGGCACCTGCTGAACCAGACTTCCGGTTTCTCCGACCGCACCATCGACATCAACGCGCTGGAGGACGCGGGCTCGCTCGCCGAGTACACCTCGCGGCTGAGCACCGGCTCGCTGGCCGCCGAACCGGGCACGCACTGGGAGTACTGCAACGTCAACTACGACCTTGCGGCCCGGCTCGTCGAGGTCGCCGGCGGCCAGACCTTCGACGACTACATGCAGCAGCACGTGTTCGACCCTCTCGGGATGAGCCGCAGCGCGCTTCGCGATGAGGTCGTCCGGCCCGCCAACGGCTACAACTCGCTGTTCGGTGCGTGGCTCTCCCGCCCGGAGCTGCCCGGATTCCTCGACGGCAGCGGTGGTGGCGGCGTCATCACCACCGCCGCCGACATGGGGAAGTGGCTGATCACGCAGGGCGGCCACGGGCGTCAGCTCGTCGCACCGGAGAGCCTGCGCGCCATGCACAGCCCTTCCGGCGTGCACGAATACGGCATGGGCTGGGGCGTTGACAAGCCTGCCGACGGCCCGGAAAGGCTGGTGCACGACGGGAACCTGTTCACCTACGCCGCGACGGAGATGATCATCCCGGAGACCGGTTACGGCTTCGCAGTCATGGCCAACAACGCTTCCCTCAACGGCGACTACTACGGCATCCTCACCGGGCTGGTGGCGCTGAGCGAGGGGAAGACGCCCGAGGTGCCCGGCGGCACGCGGCAGCAGTTCGAGCTGGTGCTGGGCCTGATCGGGCTGGCGGCCGTGGGGCTGGGCGTGCTCGGCGCGGTGCGTTCTCGTCGCTGGGCGGCCAAGCGCGCCGGGCGGCCGGTTTGGCGGATCGCGTTGCGGCTGGTGCCGGTGCTGCTCCCGGTCGCGGTCTTCCTGGCCTACCCGAGCCTGATCTCGTTCATCAGCAACGGCCGCACGGTCAGCTGGGCGCAGTTGACGTACTTCCCGCTGCCCTTGACGGTCGTGCTCCTGGTTGCGGCGCTCGCAGGGCTCAGCACCGCGGCGTTCCGGCTGCTGAGGCTGCGCGCCGTAAGGTCGTCCGGGTGAGGAACGGCGCGGCACTGCTGGTCATCGCCGGGGTGTGCGCGCTCGTCGGTTACGGGCTCGACGCCGAGGTGTGGCGGCTGTTGCTGCTCGTGGCGCTGGCCGTGGTGGGTTACCTCCACGGCCGGCACCTGCCGGTTCGCCGCGGCTGGGCCTGGCTCTCGGTCGCCGCGCTGGGCGGGGTCGTCGGCGCGGTCGTGGACTTCTGGGCAGGCTTCAGCTCCCTGCTGTGCCTGACCGTTTTCGTGGTCCTGCCGTGGCTGGCCGGGCAGTTCCGGCGGCAGCAGGCCGAGTTGATCGTCGCCGGTCAGCAGCGGGTCGAGCAGATGGAGCGGGAGCAGGAGTTCGTCGCCGAGCGCGCGAGGCTGCGGGAACGCGCCCGGATCGCCGCGGACATGCACGACTCGCTCGGCCACGACCTGGCGTTGATCGCGCTGCGCGCCGGATCCCTCGAACTGGCCCCGGAAATGACCGAAGCCAACCAGCAAGCGGCCGCCGAGCTGCGCGCCACGGCGGTCGCCGCCACCGACCGGCTCCGGCAGACGATCGGGATGCTGCGGGAGAACGGCACCCCAAGCGTCGAGCCGCCGGACGAGTCGGTGGAGGCGCTGGTCGACCGCGCGCGCAGCGCCGGGATGGCGGTGTCGCTGCTGCGCAGCGGCGAGCCGCTCGCGGTGCCGCCGGAGGTGGACCGCGCAGCGCACCGGGTGGTGCAGGAGGCGTTGACCAACGCCGCCCGCTACGCACCCGGGGCGGAGGTGACCGTGCGGGTCGAGCGAATTCCCAACGGGCTCAACGTCATCGTGCGAAACTCGGCCGTCGACGCGCCGCCCGTGCTCGACGGCGGAAACGGCAGCGGGCTGTTGGCGCTGGCAGAGCGGGTCCGGTTGCTCGGCGGGACCTTCCGGGCCGAGCCCGGCGACGGCTTCACCGTGACCGCTCGGCTGCCCTGCCCGGCCGTGCCCGCGACGAAGGAAGACGAATGATCCGCGTGCTGTTGGCCGACGACGAGGCCATGATCCGCGCCGGGGTCCGGTCGATCCTGGCGACCGACCCGGAGATCGACGTGGTCGCCGAGGCCGAGGACGGGCGGCAGGCCATCGAACTGGCCGCCGAGCACCGACCGGACGTCGTCCTGCTGGACATCCGGATGCCCCGGCTCGACGGGCTCGCCGCCGCCGAGGAACTGGCCCGCGCGCAGCCGGAGGTCAAGGTCGTCGTGCTCACCACCTTCGACGAGGACGAGTTCGTGGCGCGGGCGCTCGGCGACGGAGCCCGCGGATTCCTGCTCAAGGCCGCCGATCCGCGCGAACTCCTCATCGGCGTCCGCGCCGTGGCCAACGGCGCGGCGTACCTGTCGCCCCGGATCGCGCAGCGGGTGATCGCCGGGATGCGCGGCGGCCAGGCCGCCCGGCGAACCGCCGCCCGCGACCGGGTGGCGACCCTGACCCCGCGGGAACGCGAGGTGCTGGCGCTGGTCGGCGCGGGACTGTCCAATCAGGACATCGCGCGGCGGCTGTTCCTGGCCGAAGGCACCGTCAAGGCGCACGTCAGCACGATCCTGCAACGCCTGTCCGCGAACAACCGCGTCCAGGCCGCGATCACCGCGTACGAGGCCGGGCTGGTCGACGACTGAAACGGCCGCCGGATGTCACTGCTGGACGTTCAGGATCCAGCTGCCGCCGATGCCGAAGTCGACGCCGCCGTCGGCGCCGGGCGTCAGCACCGCCGAGAACTTCTGGACCTCCACGTGCTCCAACCGGCCGCCGTCCGGCGGCATCTGCAGCGTGTAGGCGTGCTGCGAGTCGGGCGGGAAGACCTGGCTGCGGCCGTCCAGCTCCTCGCCGCTCAGCCCGCGGTAGATGAACACCACCTGCCACGGCGCCGCCGCGACCTCACCGGGGACCGAGATCTGCAGCGGGCTGCGGTCGGGCACCCGCAGATCGCCGACCGGGTTCTCCGGCGGCGTCACGCAGTTCTGCCCCGTCGCGTCGCAGTACTGGGCGGGGTTGACGGTCACCGAGTTCCCGTGGGAGTAGAAGGTGACCTGCGGTTCGCTGGGGGCGGCACAACCGGTGGCGAGCGCGATGCCCGCCACCGCCAGCAGCGGCTTCAGTCCACGATGCACGGTTCGAGCCTACGACTTGGTCCGTAATCGCGCGGTGGCCGGTGTGGACCGGCGCGGGAGGCGTGGCAGCAGCGTGCCACCACGGCCGGCCACGATCGTCTGCGCCAGCATCAGCGCCAGCGCGGCGGAGACCACCGCGAACCCGATCCAGTAGACGGGTGGCAGCAGGACGCCCAGCGCGCCGCCGAAGACCCAGCTGAGCTGCAAGATCGTCTCGGACCGGCCGAACGCCGAGGCCCGCGACTGCTCCGGCATGTCGTGCTGGATCACCGCGTCCAGGCAGACCTTGGCCAGTGCGCTGGCCGTCGCGCCGACCAGGCCGACCACCACCGCGAGCGGGAACCCGGCCAGCACTGCCGCGCACACCGCGACCGCCAGCGCGCTGCCCAGGCAGGCGATGATCACCCGGTCCGGCTTGCCGAAGTGCATCTTCGAGCCCAGCCCGTTGCCGAGGAAGCTGCCGACCCCGGCCGCGCCGCCGATCAGGCCGAGCAGCACCAGCTGCATGAACGGCTCGTGCTGGGTGCTCTGCTTGATCACGAACGCCGCGAACAGCGTCAGGAACCCGGTGAGCAGCCGGATGCCGCCGTTGCCCCACAGCGCCACCACCACGTGCCCGCTCAGCGGAACCTTCTTGGTTTGCGCCGGGTTCGAGCCGATCGACGTCGGAACCTCGCCCTCGGTGCTCTCCACCCAGCCCGGGATCCGCAGGCACAGCCACACGCCGCCGGCCGCCATCGCTGCCATGAACCACAGCGCGCCCTCGGAACCCAGCAGCCAGGCGAAGCCGGACGCGATCGCGCCGAAGATCCCGCCCGCGGCCATGCCGAACGCGGTCAACCGGGAGTTGGCCTTGGTCAGCGTGATCTGCGTCGGCAGCACCCGCGGCGTCATCGCCGCCTTGAGCACGCCGAAGGACTTCGACAGCACCATGCAGCCCAGCGCCGCCGGGTAGAGCAGCCAGCTGTTGAAGTTCAGCGCCATCACGGCCGCGAGCAGCACGCGGATCGCGAACGACGCGGCGAGCGCGAAGCGGCGGCCCTGCTGCAGCCGGTCCAGCGCCGGGCCGATCACCGGGGCGATCACCGCGAACGGCGCGACCGTGATCAGCAGGTAGAGCGCGACCTTGTCCTTGCTCTCGCCGGTGGCGGCGGAGAAGAACAGGGTGTTGGCCAGCGCGACCGCCATCGCGGCGTCCACCGCGTAGTTGCCCATCACGGCGTAGGTGAACTTCGCGAGCCCGGACCGGTCGGCGCCGTCGGCGTGCGCGAGCGAGAAGAACATCCGCATCGCGCGTTGCGTCAGGTCCCGGCTGCGCCACGCGGCGACCCGGGTGACCGTCAGCTTCCGGGGCGGTGCCGTGCCCCGGGGCTGTTCGGGTTCGGGTTCTTCCTCTGCCCGGCCGGGGTGGTCTTCGGGCAGCGGCGGCAACCGCCGGCCGTGGCTGCGCGGCCGGGCGTAGTCCGGATCGTCCTCCCACGGATACCGCCGGTCGGCCCGCTGCTCGCCCCTGCTCGACGCCTCGAACCGGTGCTCGGCGCGCTGCGGCTCGTCGCGCTGTTCCGAGCCGTGCTCGGGCGGCGCCTCCCGGCCGCCTTCGGCGTACCAGCCGCGCTTGCCGCGCTGCCCGGCGCCCCAGCCCGATCGGCCGCGCGAGGCGTCCGACCGCTGGTCGTGGCGTCGCAAACCCATACCGTTCATACTGCCTCACCCGCCTCCGGCCGTTCGGGCGTCCGCCGGATTTCGGCGGTCCCGCGAATAAAGAGGACGGAACAGGCCCGCCAGATACACCTGGACACCATCGAGCGACATAAACGGCCCGAAACCACCCCGTCAGGGTGAGCAAGGGCGGCGGATCAGGCCGGTGTGAGGCGCCAGTAGCCGTAGGGGTTGAAGAAGATGTCCTCGTCGTCGTAGCGGTCGCACGACTGCTGCCGCAGCAGCCAGCGCGGCGAGTCCTCGGTGAGGCGGAAGCCCTCGCCGTCGCGGATCTCCGCCGCCCGCGGCTCTGTCAGCAGGTAGCCCGCCAGGCCGTCGATCAGCTCCACCCACTCGCCGAGCCGGTTCTCGTCCCGCAGCCCCTCGGCCTCCAGCTCCACGTCGGGCACCCCGAGCAGGTGCATGCCGCAGGTGTGGAGCACCTCGCCGCTGTAGATCGGCCGCTTCACCCAGGCCTGGCGGAGGACATCGGGCTCCGCGGCGTCCGCGGCCAGCGCCAGCCACGTCTCCCGGCCGTGGGCGAGACCGCTGCTCTCGCTCTTGATCGCGGTGGCGCCGCAACGCTCGAACAGCTCCGCCGCCACCGCCAGCATCCGCTCGGAGATGAAGGAGGCGTGCTCCTGCCCGCCCTTCGCGAGCACGTACGCGACCGAGTCGTGCTCGTCGACCGCGGTCCAGTCGTCGTCGGTGAAGGTCAACTGCGCGAGGCAGGCCTCGAACGCGTCGGGCATCCGCGGGTCGTGCTCGTGCTCCGACGACTCCCGGTCCAGCGAGAAGAACGGCCCGCCGAACGTGCGGGCGGCCGCCTCGACCACGTCGAAGTCCATGCCGGTGCCGAGCACGCAGAGCACGTGCAGCGGCTCCACCAGGTCGTCTTGATCATCCATGCGGCGACCGTACTAACGATCACGCCGGGACGAAGCGAACTCGGAAAATCGTCGGCCAGTACTTGCCGGTGAGCAGGAACTCGTCGGTGCCCGGGATCGCGGCGATGCCGTTGAGCACGTCGGTGCCCGCCCGCTCCCAGGAGCTCAGCAGCCCGGACGCGTCCGCCACCGCGGTCACCTGCCCGGTCGCCGGGTCGATGCGCAGGATCTCGTCGCTGCCCCAGACGTTGGCCCAGACCTGGTCGCCGACGCACTCCAGCTCGTTGAGCTTCTCCACCGCGGATCCGCCGCGCCGCACGTCGACGCCGCCGATGGGCGCGAACGTCGCCGGGTCCCGGAAGGTGAGCCGGTCGCTGCCGTCGCTCATGACCAGCCGCGCCCCGTCGAAGCACAGGCCCCATCCCTCACCCGTGTACTCCACACGGCGGAGCTCGTCCAGCGTCTTCCGATCTCGCTCCAGCGCAACCCCTTCCTGCCAGGTGAGCTGCCAGATACGGTCACCCGTGACGGTGATGCCCTCACCGAAGAGCTCGGCCGGGAGCCGGGCTTCGCGGCGCACCTCGCCGGTGGCGAGATCGGTGGCGCGGAGCAGCGACGAACCGCGCAGGCCGGTGCCTTCGTAGAGGGTGCCGGCGGCGAGTTCGAGGCCCTGAGTGAATGAGGAGCGGTCGTGCGGGAGCACGGAGATCACCTCCGCTCGGAGGTGTGGCAGGCTTCCCGCGTGCCCAACGCCCTGATCGGTTTGCTCGCGGTCGTCCTGGCCGTCGTGTTGCGCTGGTACCTGCGGCGCGCACGCCACCAACCCCAGCCCGATGGCGAGCACCCAGCCGCACAGACAACGTCGAGTCGGGAGGAGTCGCACCCCGAAAGCTTGACACGGGCGGCGGCAGCGACGACCACGTACGGCACAATCGAGCATGTGACGCCTATGCCTGCTCCGATGACCAGCCCAGGCGCGGATGCCCCGTTCGAGGACATCGGGCACCCTGTGCCCGTGCCGCCGAACCCGGAGCTCGCCGCCGCCGAGGACGTCGCGCGAGCTGCGGCGGAGGAAGAGGCGCGGCCCGGGGACGACCCGATCGGCTCGCCGGTGCTGACCCTGGACACCGAGGCCGGCGCCTCGGTGGGGGCGCACGTCGGGATCGAAGCCGAGGGCCCGCACGCGGTCACGCACTACTTCGAGTCGAACTACCCGGGTTACGTCGGGTGGCGCTGGGCGGTCACGGTCGCCAGCGTCGGCCCGGGCGAGCCGGTGACCGTCAGCGAGGTCGTGCTGCTGCCCGGCCCGAGCGCGCTGACCGCGCCGGAATGGGTGCCGTGGAACCAGCGGGTGCGCCCCGGTGATCTCGGCGCGGGTGACCTGCTGCCGACCACCGCGGACGACCCGCGGCTGGCGCCCGGCTACCTGACCAGCGACGACCCCGCGGTCGAGGAGGTCGCCCACGAGGTCGGCCTGGGCCGCAAGCGGGTGCTCAGCCTGGAGGGCCGGCTGGAGGCCGCGGACCGCTGGCACAACGGCGAGTTCGGGCCGCGCGCCGACATCGCCAAGCTGGCCCCGGGGGCCTGCGGCACCTGCGGTTTCTTCCTGAAGCTGGCGGGTTCGATGGGCGGCGCGTTCGGCGTCTGCGCCAACGAGCTCGCGCCCGCCGACGGTCGCGTGGTCAGCGTCGAGTTCGGTTGCGGCGCGCATTCGGAGGTCGAGGTGGACACCTCGTCGACGGTGCCGGTGGCCGAGGTCGTCTACGACGACGCCACCCTGGACTTCGAGCCGCGCGGGTGAGCGGAGCGGACCCGTTCGGTACGGCCGAGCTTCGGCGGGCCGTGCTGCAGTCCTGGGAGTCTTCGCCGACCCGGTTCCGCGAGGACGCCAACGCCGAGGAAGACCTCAGGCTCGGCGGCTACCGCGACCGGCTGCTGGTCGAGTTGGCGCAGAACGCCGCAGATGCGGCGGGCGCCGACGGCGTGCTGCGCGTCGAGCTCGTCGGCCGTGAGCTGCGGATCGCAAACACCGGGTCGCCGCTGACCGCGGAGGGCGTGGCGGGCCTGGCTTCGCTGCGCGCGTCGGCCAAGCGCGAGGGCGCCTCGGTCGGCCGGTTCGGCGTCGGGTTCGCCGCGGTGTTGGCGGTGTCCGACGAGCCGCAGATCGTGTCGACGTCCGGCGGCGTTGCGTTCTCCGCCGAGCGGACCAGGGAAGCGGCGGCGGAGCTGCCGGGCCCGGCGGAGGAGCTGGCGGCGCGGGAAGGCACGGTGCCGGTGCTGCGGCTGCCGTGGGCGGTCGTCGACGAGCCGCCCGCGGGCTTCGACACCGAGGTGCGGTTGCCGCTGCGCCCCGACGTGGTCACGGACGCGCTGATGGCGGCGTTCACCGACCAGGCCCCGGATCTGCTGATCGCGCTGCCCGCGCTGACCGAGATCCGGATCGGCGAGAAGACCTGGCGGCGTGTGGACGAAGGCGCCGATCGGCTGGTCGTGCACGGCCCCACCCGCAGCGACCGGTGGCTCGTGCACCGCGCGACGGGCACGTTGAGCGAGACGGCGCTGGCCGGTCTTGGCGTCGAGGCCCGGCACGCCACGGAGTGGCGCGTGACCTGGGCGGTGCCGCTGGACGACGACGGCACGCCGATCCCGCTGGCCGAAGACGTGCTGCACGCGCCGACACCGACCGAGGAGCGGCTGTCGCTGCCCGCCCGGTTGCTGGCGAGCGTGCCGGTGGAGCCGGACCGGCGGCGGGTGGCGGCGTCGGCCGCCACGGACGCGGTGCTGACGTTCGCCGCCGAGTGCTATCCCGGGCTGGTCGGCAAGATCGCCGTGGAGCACCGGACGGCGCTGGTGCCGCTGCCGGGCTTCCCGCTGTCCGATGTGGACGACAAGCTGCGGCAGGGCGTGAACGACCGGCTGCGGGTCGCGGCGTGGCTGCCCGCGGCGAACGGGAACCTGGTGGCGCCGCTGGAATCCCGGGTCCTCGAATACATCTCGCCGGAGCTCGCCGAGCTGCTCAAGGACGTGATCCCGGGCCTGCTCACGGCTGAGCTGGCGGATGCCCGGCACCGCAGGTCGCTGCACGTGCTGGAGGTCCGGCGGCTCGCCGCGGCGGAGATCGTCGACGCGGTCACCGGCCTGCAGCGTCCGCCGCAGTGGTGGTACAGCTTCTACGACGCGCTGGTCCCGATCGAGAGCGCGGATCCCGTGGCGCGCGAGGAGTTCTCCGCGCTGCCGGTGCCGCTGGCGGACGGCCGCACGGTGACGGGCGTGCGGGATGTCCTGCTCAGCCACCGGGACGCGGACCTGGACCCGGCGGCGCTGCTGTCCACTCTGGACATCTCGGGGCTGCGCATCGCGCACCCCGATGCGACGCATCCGCTGCTGGAGAAGCTCGGCGCGCACCCGGCCGGCCCGGCGGAGCTGCTCGACGCCCCGTCGCTGGAGGAGGCGGTGCGCAGCAGCGTCTCCGACGCGCGAGCCGGAGCGGACGTGCGGCCGTTGGCGGAGGCGGTGTTGCGGCTGGTCGCGAGCGCGCAGCCGCGCGACTGGTTGGGCGCGCTGGCGCTGCCGGACGCGAACGGCGACCTCCGCCGCGCGGACGAACTCCTGCTGCCCGACGCGGCGCTGCTGGAGGTCATCGACGCCGAGTACATCGGTGCGGACGGGCCGCTCGCGGTGCTGGACGAGGCATTCGCCGCCGACCGGCCCGCGGAGCTGCTGCGGGCGATCGGCGTGCTGGACGACTTCGCGGTGCACGTCGAGGAAGACCCGGTCGAAGCGGACGACGACTTCCCGGACTCGCGCCACTGGTGGGCGGAGCAGGAAGCCGCGCAGCCCGAGAACTGGCCACCGGCCAGGTTCATCGGAATCCGGGACCTGGACCTGGTCGCAGACGACTGCTGGCCGGCGGCGATCCGCCTGCTGGTGCGGAATCCGGAAACCCTGCGCGCCCTGCGCGAACCGAACAGCTACTCGGCCTGGTGGATCGCGCGCTACGCGCTGCTCGCAGGCCAGCCGCCCCGGCACTGGCGCCTCGCGGCTGCTGGGGAGCTGGCGGGCCTCTTCGACGCGGTGCCCGACGTCGGCCTCGACGACGAGCAGCTGAGGATCACGGGCGTGCGCAGCGAGCTCGTCATCGACGATTCCGACGACGCTGCGGACCTGCTGGAACGCCTCGGCGACCCGGATCGCCCCGTGCGCGCCGGAACTGCGCTGCGCGCGCACCAGGCGCTGGCGGACGCGGTCGCGTCAGGTGTCGTCGACCCCGCCGAGATCGATCTCCCGGAGATGGTGCGATCGGTGTCGGGCGCGGTGGTCAGCACCGGGCGAGCGGTGGTCCTCGACGAGCCGTGGATGCTGGGCGTGCTGGAAGCGCCGCTGGTGATCGCGGGCGGCAGCCCGGACCAGTTCGACGCGGAATCCCTGGCGGAACTCCTGGATCTGCCGCTGGCATCGGAAGAGAACACGATGCAGGTGGTGGACGAGGGCCGTGCCCAGAGCTGGCCGGAGGTGGCGCGCGTCCCGGCGGCGTGCGAGCTGCTCGGGATCGCGGTGCCGACCGGGGAGGTCAGGCTCCACGACACGCTGCGAGTCCGGTCGTCGACGGGGGAGCAGCGGGTGCACTGGTGGGTCGACAGGACGGGGAAGGTCCACGCGGAGCGAACCCCGGACGGCCTGGCCCGAGCCCTGGCCTGGGCATCGGGGTCCTGGCACGAGAGGTTCGCCCTAACGGCCCTGCTGGCGGATCCGGAAGCGGCAACCCTCCTGCGCTGAGCGCTTCACCCGAAGCGCTCAGCCTTGACGGCAGCTAAGAAAACACCCCAAGCCTGAGGCCGGAAGGCCAAGGTCCCACCATCCCGATCCTTGGTGTCCCGAACCCCGACGACGCCGGGCCCTGAGCCGACCTCGACGCAGTCGCTTTCCTCGCCGCTGTAGCTGGACTTTCGCCAGTTAGTGACCGGAGACATGGCGCTCCTCCATCTTCTTCGCATACGTAGCGATGAGCTTGGCAGATTCGGAAGGGCTCAACGCTGCTTTGGCCAGACTAGCCACGGACTCGACGAACGGGGAAGTCTCGGCCGGGTCGTCCAGGAACGCTCCAACACGCCGGTGCTCCAGATGGACGACCGTTCGTTGCCGGTGGAACTCCATGATCAGCTGGTTGCCGTTCAGGGCAACGTGTGCACCCAGATCGAAAGGGATTATCTGGATTTTGATGTGCGGCCGACGCGTCATGCGCTCGATGTGCCTGAGTTGATCTGCCATCACATCGGTACCCCCGACTGGACGATGCAGGACAGACTCATCGATGAGTGCGTGGAACTCCGCTGGCTTCTTTCCGGTTAGGACGGTCTGTCGCCCCATGCGCAGCGAGACCCTGGATTCGACGTCGCTGTCCTTGAGGCCGCCAGTGACCATGATCGCCCGGCTGTAGTCGGCGATCTGAAGCAAGCCAGGTACAAGACCAAGTGACACGTTAGTGATCTTGGTTGCGCTCCGCTCGAACTCCAGCAGGGCAACGAGTTGCTGTGGCAGTCCTGGGTTTCCCACTTCCCACCAGTGCGGCTTGTGCGCGTCCTCAGCGAGTTCAAGGATGCGCGTTCGCTTATGCCCCTTGATGCCGAGTGTTCCCAGGATGATTGCTATCTCAGTTTCTGAAGGAACCTTGGCTCCGACCTCGATCCGGCCGAGCGTCGCCCTTGACCAATCGCACTGCTCCGCCAGTTCCTCCAGTCGCAGGCCAGCTTCCTTTCGGAGCTTGCGAATCTCGGCACCCAGCCCCCGTGAACGTGCAGTTGTCATATGCCCACGCTATTTCAGGGCCTGAGATTGCGCCATTACACATAACGGTGAACCAGCTTGATCGGTTAAAGCTGGACCGGTCTCATCTGATCAGAGACCGCAAAAGGAGGTCCCAGTGTCCGATTACTTGACCTACGTCTGGCGCCCGGTCACGGGAGGCCGCCACGCTTTCCCCATCGCAGCAACGAAAACCCCTACGGGTCTACCGGTGGTGGCGTTCTGCGGAGCGGAAGCAGACGCGGCAGAGCTGCACGATCGCTCCGAAGTGGACTGGATCCGCGAGGACACCTGCATGGACTGCTGGCGGCGCATCACCGCCGGGTGGTCGTGAGTGGCTATGGCCGCTAGAGCAGCCACAACCACTCACGAGCCCTGACCAGCGAAAACATCAACACCAGGGAGAAAAACATGTTCTGGATTCAGCTCAGCACGTTCGTCCTGTTCAACCTGCTGATCCTCGCCATGCTCACCACCCAGATCCCCGCGCGGGCGATTGCCTTCGCGACAACGGGGCAGCACGCGGGAGGCGGCGAAGGTGCCTACACGGTCTGGCACCTCATCGCCGACATCGAAGCCGAAACCCGAGAAGAACACGGGCCGGAACACGAACACCCCCGCATACCACCAGAATTCCCCACCACCGACCCCGACGAACCCACCGGACGCCACCACCTGCGCACCTAAAAGCTCGTGAGTGCTTTGGAGCGCTAGAGCGATCCAAACCACACACGACACCGAGCAGGGCCGGTGCGGTGACCTCCCCCAACCCCCACCCGCACCGGCCCACCCCGGTGACCGGGCGCGATACCCCCGACCCCACGCGCCCGGTCACCGGCCAAAACCCCGCGGCTAAGGAGAACGTGATGACGCGACCGGCGGAGAACGGCCCCGAAGAGCGAGTCGGCTACTGGGCCGCCTTCGGCTACCAGAACCACGTGATCCCGGTCGAAGACCCACGCCGCGAAGGCCGAGACCTGATCGCGCTCTGCGGCGTGATGACGGCCCCCGAAGACATCAGTGCCTGGGACGACCGCCCGACCTGCTCGGTCTGCGCGACCGAAGTCCGGTGTGCCGCAATTTCCATTGAAATCGAACCTTCGATTTCAATGGAAATTGCGGCGCGAGAAGATGGCTCGGGCCAGCCGCACGGTCGTGCATAATCCTGTCCGGCCCGATCTCCGGGCAGTTGGGGGAGTGCTCCGGGTTTTGCGGGGGCACGTTCATGCGAGGGGAGCATGGTCGAGTGAGCAATCAAGGCTGGCCGGGAAACCAGGGCTGGCAAGGACATCCGGCACCGTACCCGCCGGCGATGCCGCCAAAGAAGCGCCGGACGTGGGTGCCGTTCCTGATCATCGGCCTCGTCGTCGTCCTGGTCGGCGGCGGCGTGGCCGGATGGCTCGCGTTGCGCGCCAGGTACGGCCCGAGAGATGAGGACCAGCGGCAGGCGGCGACGCTGCTTTGGAAAGAAAGCCCGACGATGGACGAGAAGCCCTTCAACAGCTGGGCTTCTGACGGCATCGTCGCAGTGATGCACGAAGACTGGCTCGACGCGTTCCACGCCGACTCCGGCGAAGACGCCTGGGACATGGAACCGCCGCTGCGGGCCGGGGACGACGCCAAGCTGAGCCGGTTCTGCGGCATGAGCCACGAGGTCAAGAACGGCCTCGGCGTCATCGCCTACGGCCCGTACAAGAAGGACACCTATGGCGGCACCGGCTGCTCGACGATCGCCGTCATCGACGTCAAGACAGGCGCCGTCAAGCGGCAGTTCGACATGCCGGTCGTCGAGAACCGGGGCACGACGAACTTCACGGACCCGGAGATCGTCGGCGACGTGGTCGTCTTCGCGCTCCACGACATTGTCTACGGCATGAGTCTGGCGGATGGGAGGGAAGTCTGGCGGTACGACCAGGAGCCGGGGAGGTACTGCAATCTTTGGGGCCCGGCTATCAGCGA
This sequence comes from Saccharopolyspora sp. NPDC045941, assembly GCF_056431445.1. Taxonomy (NCBI): domain Bacteria; kingdom Bacillati; phylum Actinomycetota; class Actinomycetes; order Pseudonocardiales; family Pseudonocardiaceae; genus Saccharopolyspora; species Saccharopolyspora sp. NPDC045941. Next base: position 86,584 of record NZ_JBWKKU010000020.1, on the reverse strand, counting down.
GCGAACGTTGGTGTACCCGGTCTACTGCCCGCTCGGCGAGGAGGACGTCCGCGAACTGGTTTTCCTCGACCCCGCGACCGGGAGAGTGAAGGGCCGGCCCCGGGTCGAAACGGGCAGGCCCGTTGACGTGATCGCCGCAGATCCGCCGGTCGTGTCGGTCGACTCCAGCCTGAACGAGGAGGACCCCGGGAGCCTGCTGGTCTTCGACGATACGGGCCGCAAGGTGACCGAGATCCCGGAAAACCAGCCCGCCGGGCGGCTCAACGTCAATCCCATCAGCTCAAGCGTGGAAAGCTCGGCGCGCCAGAGTTACCCGATCCTGATCAAGGATGGAGTGCTGATCGGAGAGACCTGGTCGACTTCGGTCACCGCGAACCGGGAAACCAACAAGATCGTCGCGGTGGATTTGAAGACCGGCCAGCAGCGGTGGGATGTCGCGCTCGGAGCGAAGATCACCGGCAGGCCGTTCGCGGTGACGGAGAACAGCGTTCTAGCCATCAACGATGGCACCTACGAGGACCCGCCACGCGTGTACGAGATCCCGCTCAGCGGCGGCAGTCCAAACCCGATCACCGGGGTGTTCCCGGCTGAGATCACGTCCCCGACCAACTGCAATCTGCACTGGGTCGATGGAACGGTTTATGGCGCGCGGATGGGAGCGGGCACGATGGGAAACGAGCCTGTGTTCGCAGTGAGATAGCCCAAGGAAAGCGCTGGCCGCGCACCGGAATCGGTGCGCGGCCAGTTCGCTTCGGTCGACCTCAGCGGATGTTGCTCACTCGCCGAAGACCGGCGGGGCGACCTTGGGCAGGCCCAGGTCGTCCCAGGCCTCGTCCGTGTCGACCCAGTACTTGTCCTCGTGCTCCTGGTCTTCCTCGCCCTGCTTGCCCTGGCCGCGACCAGCACCACCGGCGCCCATGCCGCCGGCACCACCACGACCGGCCGCACCAGCAGCGCCACCGGCACCAGCACCGGAACCGCCGCCGAGGCCGCCGAGACCGGCGCGCCCACCGGCACCCAGGCCCGCGCCGCGGCCGCCGGCGCCACCGGCACCGAGCCCACGACCGCCACCGGCACCCGCACCACCAGCACCGCCGCCGGGCGGCATCATGCCGAGCCCGGCGCCGCCCATGTTCGGGCCCGTGCCGACGTTGGGGCCGGGGTTGACGGGCAGGCCGGGACCGTTGGTGACGGGCGGCGAGGACCACTGCGACGTGTTCTGCGACGGAGTCGTGTAACCGTCGCCGGGGCCGCCGGTACCACCAGTGCCGCCGCTACCGCTGCCGCCGCCGAGGCTGCCGCCCCAGCTGCCGCCGCCACCGCCACCACCAGGACCGCCGCCGGGAATCCCGGAACCGTTGGGAATGCTGCCAACGGTCGGGTTCGTCCCGGTGCTACCGGAGCCCTGGTCGTACGCCATCTCCGGAGCCTTCGGGTAGAAGGCCAGGTTCTGAGAGACGTTCGTGGTGCTGTTGCTGTAGTTGTCGTAGTGCTGCTTGGCTTCCTGAGCCTTCTCGGTGGCCTCGCGCTCCTGCTTCTGCAGGTCGGTCTCGCCACCGACCAGCCAAGCCCCGCCCTTCTCAAGCAGGTTGTCGGTCGCATCGACCTTCACCGGCTCAGGCATGCTGTTCTTGACGTCGCCGAAGTTCTGGACCTGCTGCTCAGCAGCGACACCGACCGAAACCGAGACGTTCTTGGCATCCTCGATGAACTGAGTCATGGGCTTCATCGAGGAGCCATGCTGTTCTGCAGCTTGGCCAGACCATGCCAGGTTGGCCTTCGTGTTCGCGTCGTCGAGGATCCGGTTGACCTCGTCGAACTTGCCCCCGATGTCGTTCTGCCAGGTGCCCACGGACCTGGAGATTTCGTCGGCGCCTTTGCCCTCGTGGATCTGCTTGTACTTCTCCGGGTGGTTGAAGCCGACCTTCTGCATGATCTCGTCCGTGTTACCACGGTCCGAATCACGCGTGAGCAGGTAACCGCCGACGAGGATCGGTAAAACCATGATCACACCCCCTTTTCGAAAACTGGTCGTGGTAGTTCAGACGCGATCAGGCGCCTTGAACGTTCTTCAGCGCCTCGCTGGTGATCTTCTCTGCGAAGCTGCAAGGGTCGTTCATTTCAGGCGTACCGCCGGCGTTCTTCGCGTAGTCGACCTCGATGGACTGGTCATCGGCGACGGCGAGCTCGATCCGGCAAAGAGTGCTCTGTTCTTCGACTCGTGCGCCCTGGTAGCCGTCGAGCTGCGTCAGCTTGTAGCTCTTGCGGGACTCGGCGTTGTCCAGGATTTTCTTCAAGCCGCCGAACTTAGTGTTGATGGCGACCGTCGTAGTGAAGGCGTCGGTGGACCACTGACAACTGGTCTCGCCGTATGCAGAAGTTCTTTCCGAGGGCGGCCGTCGCTCGCTGACACCGCCAAGAGCCTTGACCTGCTGATCGGTCAGCAGCTCGCATGCGTTGGTGATCGTCTTAAGGTTCTTCGGGTTCTCGACCTTTGGGACCGCAGATGTGGGGGCAGCCGACTCGTTCGAGGTTGAGCTGGGCGGGTTGGTCGACCCGCCCGGAGAGCATGCGGATGCGCCCAGGATGGCGAGTAGCGACACAGCGGTCAAAGTTGCGCGGCGTAGCACGTGAGATCTTCCTTAAACCTGGCGGATCGAAGCGTCGTCGTCGGTGTTCGTGTACGTACCCTGAGCGGCCTTCAGCTGGTCGATCATTGCCTGGATGCGATTGCGTGCGTCCGTGACTGCCCAAGAAAGGCAGCCCTCGTTCTCGCCAGCCATGTCACCCAACGCAGAAGCGAGCCGTTCGCTAACCACGTCATCGCCGGGAGGCACGACGTTCTTCAGCTGCATTGCTTGGGTCTGAATGTCGAGAAGCATGTCTTGCGCTTCTTCGTACTTGGTGATCAGACCCGGAATCTGCTCGATGTCGACCGAGAACGACGCCGCCTGCGCGGAACCGCCTGCGTTGATCGCGGTGTGGATCGTCGCCGACCGCTGAGCCTTCTGCCCCATCGTGACCGCTGTGTTGGCGATCCCTTCGAAGAACGACACCTCTCACTACCCCCTTTGTCCCCTGAATCAGGTACACGTCGCGCTTAGCTTGCCAGGTCTTTGCTCGTTCGTGCACAGGTGTGACGATGCTTCGCGTAGATCGGTTCCCAACTCGTTGCCGGATTGGTCCTTTTGGCGGAGTGACGTTGGTCGCTACCAGGCCGCTTCGCGCTGGGTCTTCGTCGTTAGCTCCCCGAGCACCCTGGTGAACGTGCTCATGTCCGCCCCCGCGAACATCCGCTGGGTCCCGCTGTTGTAGACCGCCGTGCGGCCCTGCTGCAGGTCGATGATCCGCAGCGTCTGGTCTCCCCGGCGCTCGCGGCGGCGGTCGTCCCAGATCGTGACGCCCGCTTCGCCGAGGCCCAGCCGCGGGCCTTCGAGCAGCTGCGTCATCTTCCGGAAGCTCGCCACGTTCACGCCGCGCGCTCGCAGGCTCTGCTCGATCGCCTGCGGGTCTTCGTCCCCGCGGCGGCGCACGTCGGCCATGGCCGCGCGCATCTCCGCCAGGTCCACGCTCAGCGCCGGGCGGATGCGGGCCGGCGGGTGTTCCGGGAGCACCGACACCAGCGACGGGATCAGGTCGTTCGGGTGCACCGGCTCCAGGATGATCCGGTCGCCGTCGACGACCGTGCGCACCGCCGTCTTGTTCGCCTTCGACACCGCGGCGCGCAGTTCGCTGCCCTTCTGCGAGGAGAACCGCAGGTCGTATTCGACAGTCACGTGCGCGTAGATGCCGAGCAGTTCCATGACCCGGTCGTTCACGCCGCTCGGGTTGATCAGGCCGCGATCGCGGACCCGCTGCTCCGCCGCCTCGAACTCGCGAGGCATGTCTTTCACGGTCGTCCCGTAGTTGCTGTACGACGCGATCATCGGGATCCGGCTGAGATCGGCGCGTTCGGCCAGGATCGCGAATTCGAGTCGGTCGACGTCGAGCTTGGGCACTGGTGCTGCGCTCCCGCGTTAGGGCATCGGAACTTGATGTCGACTGTGCAGGCTAACTGGTCGCGGGGCTGTTCGGAGCAGATTCGGGCAGGCTCAGCCGTCGAGTCCGGACAGGCCCTTCCAGGCGCCCCGGGAACCGCGTCGCGCCGCCGAGCGCTGCCAGCGGAACACGCCGTAGCCGATGATGCCGAGCACGCCCCCGGCCAGGCAGGTCCAGAACTGGATGCCGGCCCAGTCGCGGATGCCGAACAGCACCACTCCGGCGAACCACAGGGCCGTGCCGAACAGCACCACCGGGGTGGGGTCCGCCAGCCTCCGCGGCAGCGGCGGGACCGGCCGGTGACCCGGCGCCGAGGGGGTGGATTCGCTGTCCTGTGCCACGTCAGGCAGGCTACTCCCGGTAATGAACGCGCGCGCAGGCGCGGTGATCGGGAAGTACTGATGGTGGATCGAGACGTTTCCAAGAAGTCGCTGCTGGACCGGTATTTCAAGATCACCGACCGCGGGTCCAGCGTCGGGCGGGAAGTACGCGGCGGCGTGGTCACGTTCGTCACGGTCGCCTACATCATCGTGCTGAACCCGCTGATCCTCGGCAGCTCCTCGCCCGACGACGCCGGCGCCAAGCGCGACGTGCTCGGCAACATCCTGCCGGTTTCGCAGGTCGCGGCGACCACCGCGCTGGTCGCGGGCGTGATGACGATCCTGTTCGGACTGATCGCCAACTACCCGTTCGCGATCGCCGCCGGGCTCGGCATCAACACGCTGCTGGCCGTGACCATCGCGCCGCAGGTCACCTGGCCCGAGGCGATGGGCCTGGTGGTGGTCGACGGCATCATCATCCTGATCCTGGTCGCCACCGGGTTCCGGACCGCGGTGTTCAACGCGGTGCCACCCGAGCTCAAGGCTGCGATCGCGGTCGGCGTCGGCGTGTTCATCACCTTCGTCGGCCTGGTCGATGCCGGTTTCGTGCGGCGCCTGCCGGACGCCGCCAACACGACCGTGCCGGTCGGACTGGGCATCGACGGCTCGATCGCCTCGTGGCCGACCGCGGTGTTCGTGTTCGGGCTGGTGCTCACCTCGGTGCTGGTGGCGCGCAAGGTGCGGGGCGCGATCCTGATCAGCGTGGCAGTCACCACGGTGCTGTCGATCGTCATCGAGTCGATCTTCCACGCGGGCCCGTCGAAGGGCGTCAACGCCTACGGCTGGAACCTCGGCTACCCGGCGGTGCCGGAGCAGGTCATCGGCCTGCCGGACCTGTCGCTGGTCGGCGACATCTCCTTCGGCGCGTGGACGCGGCTGCCCGCGCTGGCCGCCGCGATGCTGGTGTTCACGCTGGTGCTGGCGAACTTCTTCGACGCCATGGGCACCATGACCGGCCTCGGCAAGGAGGGCGGGCTCGCCGACAAGGACGGCAACCTGCCGGGCATCGGCAAGGCGCTGGCCGTCGAGGGCGTCGGCGCGGTCGCCGGCGGGTTGGGTTCGGCGAGCTCCAACACCGTGTTCGTGGAGTCCGCGTCCGGTATCGCGGAGGGGGCGCGCACCGGTCTGGCGAACGTGATCACCGGCCTGCTGTTCCTGGCGGCGATGTTCTTCACCCCGCTCTACCAGATCATCCCGGTGGAGGCGGCGGCTCCGGCGCTGGTGGTGGTCGGGGCGATGATGCTCACCCAGATCCGGCAGATCGACCTGTCCGACTTCAGCATCGCGCTGCCCGCGTTCCTGACGATCGTGGTCATGCCGTTCACGTATTCGATCGCCAACGGCATCGGCGCGGGCTTCATCAGCTACGTGCTGCTGCGGGTCTTCACCGGCCGCATCCGCACTGTGCACCCGCTGATGTGGGTCGTGTCGGCGGCGTTCGTGCTCTACTTCTGCTCCGGCCCACTGCACGTGCTCTTCGGCATTTGATCCGCCCGTTCACGCAGGTGATCGCCCGTGCGCGTTTCGTGTCGCCAGAGCAGCACGAAGTGCGCACGGGGCCTGGCCGGACGAGACGAGGGCTTTGGGCCGTTCGGAGCAGTGCGTCGATTGGGTTGCGATTCCGGGTGCGAGGTCGTCGGCTGGCTATGGTGGACGGCCACTGATCAGGCCTGATCAGTTTGTCCGATTCCCCAAAATAGTTTGGTAGACTAACGACGTGTCCGATATCGCGGAGCGCGAGCGCACCCTGGCGAGTCGGCTGCGGCTCGCCGTCGTCCGCCTGAACCGGCGGCTGCGCGCGCAGAGCACCGACTCGAAGATCACGCTGTCCCAGCTGTCGGCGCTGTCCTGTCTGCACAAGGCCGGCGCTTTGACGCCTGGCGAGCTGGCGGCCCGGGAAGGCGTCCAGCCGCCGTCGATGACCAGGGTGATCTCCGCACTGGAAGACGCCGGGCTGGTCGCGCGTCGGCCGCACCCCACCGACGGCCGGCAGGCCATCGTGGAGCTGACCGAGGCGGGCCAGGCCCGCATAGAGGAAGAAGTCTCGATCCGGGAGCGCTGGCTGGACCAGCAGCTCGCGGACCTGACCGAGGAAGACCGCCGCGTGCTGTTCCAGGCGGCGGAGATCATCGACCGGTTGGCCGGCCGATGACCGGAGTCCGATGAGAGGCGGTACGCACGAGCGTGGTTGACCGATCCGCGGCACGCGAGGGAACCGACCCGAGCGGAGATCCGGCCAACCGCAAACCGCCGTCCACATCGGACCGATCCGGCGGCATGTTCCGCTCCCTGCGGGAGCGCAACTACCGCTACTACGCCTCCGGCCAGGTCGTTTCCCTGACCGGCACGTGGATGCAGCGCGCCGCGCAGGACTGGCTGGTGCTGGAACTCTCCGGCGGCAGCCCGGCCGCGCTGGGCGTGGCGGTCGCCCTGCAGTTCGCCCCGACCCTGCTGCTGACGCTGTGGGCGGGCGTCATCGCCGACCGCTTCGACAAGCGGCGAATGCTCGTCGCCACCCAGAGCGCGCTCGGCGCCTGCGGTCTCGTGCTGGGGCTGCTCGACGTCACCGGTGTCGTGCTGCTCTGGCACGTCTACCTGCTGTGCTTCGTGCTCGGCTGCTTCGCCGCGGTCGACGCGCCGGTGCGGCAGTCCTTCGTCGTCGAGATGGTCGGGCCCAGGCAGCTCACCAACGCCGTCGCGCTGAACTCGATGACGTTCAACCTGGCGCGCATCGTCGGCCCGGCGATCGCCGGGGTGCTGATCACCGCGATCGGCACCGGCTGGGTGTTCCTGCTCAACGGGTTGAGCTCGGCCGCCGTGGTCGCCGGGCTGGCGCTGATGGACGCGTCGGCGCTGCACCGGGCCAAGCCGCCGCCGAAGGAACGCGGCCAGCTGCGCGCCGGGCTGCGCTACGTGCGCGGGCGGCCGGACCTGCTCGTGGTGATGGTGCTGGTGTTCTTCGTCGGCACGTTCGGGATGAACTTCGAGAGCTCCTTCGCCGTGATCGCGCGCAACGTCTTCGGGCGCGAAGCCGACGGCTACGGCCTGCTGATCACCATGCTCGCGGTCGGCACGCTGACCGGGGCGTCGCTGGCGGCCCGGCGCAGCGGCCGCGGGGTGCCGAGGCTGCGGCTGATGCTGCTGGGCGCCGGCGTTTTCGGTGTGCTGGAGGCCGCGGCGGCGCTGATGCCGACCTACGAGCTGTTCGCGGCGTCGCTGGTGCCGGTCGGCATCGCTGTGATGACGTTCACCACGAGCGCGAACGCGACCGTCCAGCTGGCCGTGGAGCCGACCATGCGCGGCCGGGTCATGGGCCTCTACATGCTGCTGTTCCTGGGCGGAAAGCCGCTGGGCGGGCTGGCTTCGGGGTGGCTCGCCGAGGTGCTCGGGCCGCGCTGGCCGATCCTGCTGGGCGGGCTTGCGTCGCTGGCCGCCGCGCTCGGCGGCGTCGCGGTGCTGGCTTGGCGGCGGAGAACGGGGTTGCCCCAGTCAAAAGGTTAGGCTAACCTAAAACGCATCCGCTTCGTGGTGGGAGCGGTAGTCAGTTCGGGAACAGATCGGGCCCCGGCCTCCTGCGGGAGGCCGGGGCCCGGTCGCATCCAAGAAGACTTCGGGGCCCTCCCGGAGGAAGGCCCCGAAGTTTCGGCAGTGGGCTTGTCGGAGCACTCACCACCGAGCGGTGGGGCCGTGAGTGCTTTGTGCTGCCATGGCGACACAAAGCACTCACGGCTTCTGACCGGCGAGAACCGAAGGCGCGGTGGTTCTGCCTGTCAGGCGGTGGGAAGGCGGAGGCCGTTGTAACCGGCGCGGGCGTCGGCGAAGCGCTTGGAGACCTCGTCCCAGTTGACGACGTTCCACAGGTGCTTGACGTAGTCCGCCTTCACATTGCGGTACTGCAGGTAGTACGCGTGCTCCCAGATGTCGAACACCAGCAGCGGCGTCGTCGCGATCGACAGGTTCGAGTGGTGATCGCGCAGCTGCTGGGTGATCAGCCGCTGGCCGACCGGGTCCCAGGCCAGCACGCCCCACCCGTTGCCCTGGATCGTGGTCGACACCGCCTCCAGCTGCGCGCGGAACTTGTCGAACGAGCCGAAGTCCTCGTCGATGGCCGCCGCCAGCTCGCCGGTGGGCTTGTCCCCGCCATTGGGCGAGAGGATCTTCCACCACACCAGGTGCAGCGAGTGCCCCGCCAGGTTGAACGCCAGCGTGGTCTCCAGCCCCACGATGGAGGAGAAGTCACCCTTCTCCCGCGCCTCGGCGATCTTCTCCACCGTGTCGTTGGCGCCCTTGACGTACGCCGCGTGGTGCTTGCTGTGGTGCAACTCGTTGATCTCACCGGCGATCGCCGGCTCCAACGCCGCGTAGTCGTAATCCAACTCCGGCAACACGTACTGCTGCGCCATTGAGCGTCTCCCTTCGCTATCGACAGACTCTAGCTACTGCCACCCTATGGCAACTAAGCCGGATGGAGGCGTTGATCTCATCTGTCGGGCGAGTCCTCGCTGCGACCGCGATGAGCAGCGGAGACGTTGCGGCGCGGGAGGAAAATGCCCGGTTGACCCGGTTCGGCGCGTGGGGCAGCATCCTCGGCAGACCCTGCGAGCGGGGGAAGCCGGTCGAAGTCCGGCGCTGACCCGCAACGGTAGGCCGCGCGATGCGCGGCGAGCCCGATCACCCGCTCGCGAGGGATGGCTCCAACGACCGCCGTGGTCTGCGGTCGGGGTCAGGGACTCGCGGCCGCCCGCGCGGCCCCGGCTTCGGCGCAGGCTCGTTCGCCCTGGAGGGCAAGATGCGCCGCTTATTCGTCCTCGTCCTAGTCGCGCTGTCCCTCGCGGGCTGCGCCAATGCCGAGTCGCGGGCCGACGGGTTGCGCGTCGAGAACTGCGGCAGCACCGAGGTGTTCCCCGAACCGCCGAAGCGCGTGGTGAGCCTCAACCAGCACGCTACCGAGATCCTGCTGGCGCTCGGCCTGGGCGATCGGCTGGTCGGCACGGCCTACCCGGACGATCTCGCGCCGCCGGCGCCGGTGGCCGCCGCGTACGCCGGGGTGCCGCTGCTCGCCGACCAGTACCCGTCCTACGAGCGCATCCTCGAAACCGAGCCCGACCTGGTCGTCGGCGGCTACAGCAGCGCCTTCGACGACACGGAGGGCCGGAGCCGGAAGACGTTCGAGGACAACGGCATCCGCACGCTGCTGCTCTCCGAGTCCTGCGCCGCGAACCCGGCCGGGATGGACACGCTGCTGTCGGACATCGCGATGTTCGGCGAGGTGCTGGGCCTGCAGGAGAACGCGCGGCAGGTCGCGGCCGGGATCGAGCAGCGGGTGCGCGCGGTCGAGGAGCGGCTGGCCGGCGCGGAGCCCGTCGACGTCTTCGTCTACGACTCCGGCGAGCAGGCCGCCTTCACGCTCGGCGGCAACGGCGTCGGGCACGATGCGCTGCGCCGGGCCGGTGGGCGCAACGTCTTCGGCGACGTGCCGGAGGTTTTCGCCGACGTCAGCTGGGAGCAGGTGGCGGCGCGGGCCCCGCGGGCGATCGTGCTCGTCGACTACTTGGCCGCTCCGGTGCAGAACAAGCAGGCGTACCTGACCGGGCATCCGCTCGCCTCGGGCACGCCCGCGGTCCGCGAGCAGCGGTTCAGCACGATCCCGCTCGTCGAGCTGACCGAGGGCATCCGGTTCCCCGACGCCGTCGAGCGGCTGGCCCGGGACCTGCACGGCGCATGAGGGCGCGGTTGGTGCTGGTGCACGCCGTGCTGCTGATCGCGCTGGTGGTGATCGGCGCGCTGGCCGTGTCGCTGGGCTCGGTCCGGTTGCCGCTGGACCAGGTCTGGCGGATCGTGCTGGAGCCGGTGGTGCCCTGGATCGACGCGGACTGGACGCGGGTGCGGGCCGCGATCGTGTGGGATTCGCGGATGCCGCGGGTGGTGACCGGCATCGTCGTCGGCGCGGCGCTCGCGCTCTCCGGCGCGATCGCGCAGCTGGTCACCGCGAACCCGATGGCCGACCCCTACCTGCTCGGGGTGTCCGAAGGCGCCGGCTTCGCAGCATCGCTGGTGATGGTGCTGGGCGCCGGCGCCGGGGCGCTGGGGCTGCCGTTGGCCGCGTTCCTCGGCGGGCTGCTGGCGCTGGTCGTGGTGCTGGCGGTGGCCGGGCGCTCCGGATCGGTGACGACGCTGGTGCTCGGTGGGCTCGCGGTCGGCCAGGTGGCCTACGCGGCGACGTCGTTGGTGCTGCACGTCTTCGCGACCGGTGACCAGGCCAAGCAGGTGCTGTTCTGGATCACCGGAGGGCTCGGGGCCGCGCGCTGGGAGTCGCTGCCGGTGCCCGCGGCGGTGCTGGTGATCGGCCTGATCGCGGCGGTGGCGGCGGGCCGCTGGATGAACGTGCTGCACGGCGGCGACGACGCGGCCGCCGCGCTCGGGCTCAACGCCCGGGCGTTCCGGATGGCTTGCCTGGTCGGGATTTCGCTGCTGGCCGGGACCGCGGTCGCGGTGGCGGGCGGCATCGTGTTCGTCGGCCTGCTGGTGCCGCACGCGGCGACCTTCCTGGTTGGCGCCGAAGCACGGCGGATGCTGCCGGTGTCGGCCCTGCTCGGCGCGGTGTTCCTGGTGCTGGCGGATCTGGTGGCGCGGCTGGTCATCGCGCCTTCCGAACTGCCGGTCGGGGTGCTCACGGCGATGGTGGGCGGGCCGCTGTTCCTGATCATGCTCCGGCGGCAGCGGAGGATCGCATGAGCGTGCGGGTGCGCGGAGCGCGCGTGGAGCTGGGTGGCCGGGCGGTGCTGTCCGATGTGGACGTCGAGGTGCGGGAGGGCGAGGTGTTCGGGCTGGTGGGCCCGAACGGCAGCGGCAAGACGACGTTGCTGCGCGCGCTGTACCGGGCGATCGAGCCGACGGCCGGAACCATCGAAGTGGCGGGGCGGACCAAGGCCGGGCGACGCGAGCTGGCCCGGATCCTCGCCGCGACCGTGCAGGAAACGGAGAACCGCGCGGCGTTGACCGTGCGCGAAGTGGTGACGCAAGGCCGGCTGCCGCACCTGGGCCTGCTGGAGCGGATGCGGGCGGCGGACCAGCGCATCGTCGACGAATCCCTGTGCGCCACCGGACTTCTGGACGCGGCCGAACGAGATGTGCGAACGTTGTCAGGTGGCGAGCGGCAGCGAGCGGCGATCGCACGTGCGCTGGCGCAGCAGCCGCGGGTCCTCGTGCTCGACGAGCCGACGAACCACCTGGACCTGCGGCATCAGTACAGCATCCTCCGCCTCCTCCGCGACCTGGCGAGCGACGGCCTGACGGTCCTGATGACGCTGCACGACCTCCGCCATGCGGCGGAGTTCTGCGACCGCCTCGCGGTCCTCCACGCGGGCGAGGTCACCAGAACGGGAACCCCGACCGAAGTCCTGGACGAGAACCTGCTCGCAGAGGTCTTCGGAATCCGTGCCCGCCTGGCCCACCACAACGGCCGCCCCACCCTCGACATCGACGGAGCCCTCTGAACCCACCCGCCCCACGTCACCTCACCCCACCCCTCATCTCGGCTCACCCAACCTCGGCTCACCCCACCTCACCGCGCCCAGTTCACGCACCACCCCACCTCACGTCGTGCCCGTCCCCAGCCCGTGTGGTGCCGCAATTTCAATGGAAATCGGACCTTCGATTTCCATTGAAATTGCGGGAGTTGTCCACAGGCGTCGGCGTGTCGTGGTCCGACATGCCGACACCCGCAATTTCCATTGAAGTTGGACCTTCGATTTCAATGGAAATTGCGGTGGGGCACGTCGTTCGGTGGGGCACGTCGTTCGGTGGGGCGGGAGGCCGGTGGGGTCAGCCCACCGGCCAGGTGTGGACCGGGTCTCCGTTGTCCGCCAGGTCGATGTACCGGCGCAGCATTCCCGCCAGCGCTCCGCGCCGGTCCGCGCCGCGATCTTCCAGCAGCGCAACCGTTTCCCGCTGCCACGTCGCGCCGTTGCGCTTCGCCAGGCACCGCTTCTCGATCACGCCCAGGTAGCGTTCGCGGGCCGCGTCTGACACACCGCACGCCTGCAGGCCGTCGTGCGCCATCGGCAGCAGGCGGCGCATCACCAGCTCGTCCGGCGACACCCAGCCGACGCTCGGCCAGTACAGGTGCGCGTCGAAGCCGTGCCGGGCACCGGCGTAGAAGTTCTCCTCCGCCGCCGCGAACGACATCTGAGTCCACAGTGGCCGGTCCTGCTCGGTGAGCGCCCGCTGGACGCCGTAGAAGAACGCGGCGTTGGCGACGATGTCCACCACCGATGGCCCCGATGGCAGCACCCGGTTCTCGATCCGCAGGTGCGGAACCCCGTCCACCAGGTCGTAGACCGGCCGGTTCCAGCGCCAGATGGTGCCGTTGTGCAGCCGCAGTTCCGCCAGCGTCGGCGCCCGGCCGGAGTCCAGCGCCGCCAGCGGATCCTCTTCCTCCGGTTCCGGGAGCAGCGCCGGGAAGTAGCGGACGTTCTCCTCGAACAGGTCGAAGATCGAGGTGATCCACCGCTCGCCGAACCACACCCGCGGCCGCACGCCCTGGTTCTTCAGCTCCTCCGGACGCGTGTCGGTGGCCTGCAGGAACAGCGGGATCCGCGTCTCGTGCCACAGCGCCTTGCCCAGTAGGAACGGGGAATTCGCGCCGATGGCCACCTGCACCCCGGCCAGGCACTGCGCGGCGTTCCAATGCGCCGCGAAGTCCTCCGGCGCCACCTGCAGGTGCAGCTGGACCGACGTGCACGCCGACTCCGGCAGGATCGAATCGGCGTAGGACAGCAGCTTCTCGGGCTGCGCGTCGTCCAGCGACACGCCCTCCATGTCGAGCAGCATTTCTTCGCCGCGCGCCAGGAAGATCTGCTCGTTGAGCAGCGAGTACCGCGGATTGCGCGACAGCCAGTTCGGGTCGAAGTGCGCGCTGCGCAACGTCGGCAGCGTGCCGATCATGACGATCTTCGCGCCCGCGTCGTGCGCCCCGCCGTCTGCGCGCAGCAGCGCTGCGCGCAGACGGGACTCCAGCTCCAGGGCGCTGTCGCCCGCGAGCACCTGCGGCTCCACGTTGAGCTCGATGTTCTGCTGGCCGAGCTCGGTGGTGAACACCGGCTCGCTGATCTTCTCCAGCACCACGGCGTTGGACATGGACGGCTCCATCTGCTCGTCCACCAGGCACAGCTCCATCTCCAGCCCCATCTGCTGGTGGGGGAAGGAGAAATTGCCTTCGGCGAGCATCCGGGCCAGGGCGTCCAGGCCGCGCTGCATCTTGTTCCGATACCGTTGCCGGTCCACTGGCTTGAACGCTTGATTGTCCACGTGCCGTCCCATGCCGTCTCCCCGCTTGATCGGCAGCACGTCAGCGCGCAGCGCTGGGGAAACCACCGTGACACATCGGTACCCGGGGGAACAGCGGCCAAAACGGTGTCACGCACGGCGCGGAGCGTGATCAATCGGAGGCGTCGGTGAGCCGCTCCAGCTCCGCTTCGCTCAGCTCCAACCCGGCGGCCGAGAGCAGATCGCCGAGCTGCTCGGTGTTGCGAGCACTGGCGATCGGGGCGGTCACGGTCGGTTGCCCGAGCAGCCAGGCAAGCGCGACCGAGGACACCGGCACGTCACGCAGCGTCGCGATCTCGTCCAGCGCCGTGAGCACCTTCACACCGCGCTCGTCCAGGTAGGCACGGGCGCTTTCGGCCCGCGGGCTTTCCGAACTGTCCCCGCCCGGGCGGTACTTCCCGGTCAGGAACCCGTGCGCCAGCGCGTAGTAAGGCAGCACGCTCACCTTCTCCCGAGCGCACAGGTCGGCGAGCGCGCCTTCGAACTCGGCGCGCTCCACGAGGTTGTAGTGCGGCTGCAGAGCGGAGAAGGCGGCCAGCCCCTCGCGGCGGGAGACCTCCAGCGCCTCGGCGAGGCGGGGCGCGGTGTAGTTCGACGCCGCGATGTAGCGGACCTTGCCCTCCCGCACCAGCTCGTCGAAGGCGGCCAGGGTTTCGGCCAGCGGGATGGACGGGTCGTCATCCCCATGGGCGTAGTAGAGGTCGATGTGGTCGACACCCAGGCGGCGCAGCGAATCTTCCGCCGCGGCCTTGATGTTCGCCGCCGACAGGCCGCGGCGGCCCGGCAGCCTGCCGACCTTGGTGGCGACCACGATGTCGTCGCGGTTGCCGCGAGCGCGCAGCCATTCGCCGATCAAGGTCTCGGATTCGCCGCCGGAATTGCCCTCCACCCAAGCGGAATAGCTGTCGGCGGAGTCGATGAAGTTGCCGCCCGCGGCGGCGTACTGGTCCAGAACGGTGAAGGTGGCGTCGCGATCCGCCGTCCAGCCGAACACGTTGCCACCGAGGCAGATGGGGAAGACGTCGAGTTCAGTGTCGCCGAGTCGAGTCATGCTGCGGAACCTACTCCCTCCCGCGCACCCCGGAGCCGATAGCCGATCTTCGTGTGGTTTGCCGGAATTCCCGGGAGGTCCATGCCGGCACCTCCGGCCCCACGAGTCGCGTGCGACGGCGCGAGATCGGCCGGGCCGACTCGATTGGCGGCGGGTGCGAGAATGCGGGCGTGGTGCACATTGTCGAGGTCGACGACGTCGACGACCCGCGGGTCGACGACTTCCGCGATCTGTCCCGCGCGGACCGCCGCCCGGACCGGCCGGGCGGGCGGGGGCTGGTGATCGCCGAAGGCGTCGTGGTGGTCGAGCGGCTGCTCGCCTCGCCGTACCCGGTGCGGGCGCTGTTCGGCGTGCGCCGCCGCATCGAGGAGCTGGCCGAGGCTACTGATGCCCTGGACGTTCCCGCCTACGTCACCGACGCCGACGTGATGGCGCGCGTCGTGGGTTTCCACCTGAACCGCGGCGTGCTGGCGGTCGCCGATCGCGCGCCGGTCGTCGAGCCCGCCGAGCTCATCGCCCGCTCCCGCCGCCTGGTGGTGCTGGAGGGCATCGGTGACCACGAGAACCTCGGCGCGCTGTTCCGCAACGCCGCCGCGCTCAGCGTCGACGGTGTGCTGCTCGGCGCGGGCTGCTCGGACCCGCTGTACCGGCGCAGCGTGCGGGTGTCGATGGGGCACGTGCTCCGCGTTCCGTTCGCTCACCTCGGCTCGTGGCTGGAAGACCTGAAATTGCTGCGTGACAACGGCTTCCGCATCGCGGCGCTGACCCCCAGGGCGGATGCGAAATCCCTTCGCGAAGCGGCCTTGGGCAGCGGCCCGGTGGCGGTGCTGCTCGGCTCCGAAGGCCCCGGGCTCACCGACGAGGCCATCGAGGCCGCGGACCTCGCGGTCCGCATCCCGATGGCGAGCGGGGTGGATTCGCTCAACGTCGCCACGGCCGGTGCGATCGCCTTCCACGCGATGAGCGGAACGTGATGGACGCCCGGGAAACCGGCTGGGAACTGCACGCGCGATCCGGTCGCGCGGTGCTGGTGCGTGGCGTCGGCCGGGAGGTGGATCCGGCCCGGCTCCGGCTGCCCGGCTCGCTGGTCACGGCGCTGCACGAGTGGGCGCACGTGGTGGATGCGCTGCAGACCGAGGAAACCGCGGACACCACGGCGGAGCTCGTCTCGCGGCGCGGTCGCCAGCTGGCGATGCGCCTGGCGGCGGAGACCGGCGGCCAGATCGGCTACGTCGATCCGCTCAGCGGCGAACTCGACCACATCGGCCGACCGCGCTCGGCGCACGCGATGCGCGGGTGGCGCGGCGGAACGATCGCCCCGGTGCAGCCCACGCCGTGGGGCCCGGGCCTGGTGATCAGCGCGGTCATCGGCGCGATCGTGACGGTGACCCTGGTGGTGGTGACGCTCGGCCTGGCGGACGTGAGCGGAATCCTCGCGGCGGTGGTCAACATCGCGGTGGCCGCGGGGTTCGCGCCGTCGATCTGGCTGGGCCGCAACGTCCCGGTCTGGCGCTGGGCAGCGTACGGAACGGCGGTGGGAATCATCGCGGCCTGGATCGCCCTCCTCCTCAGCCTCCTCGGCTAAGCGCTACCCCTGCTCAACCCGCAGTTTCACTGAGGTTTTTCCAACTTCGTTTTGCGTGGCGGTGCGGGTGGCGGAACCTCAGAGCCTCCCTGGTCTGTGGGTGCCCCTCCTGATGTATGTCCAATACACGGCGGAGGGGCCGTCCTCGCCGAGGGAACCCCGGAGGGGTGGGCACCGTGAACCCGCGGCGGTGCCGGTGTCGTAGGTGGGCTATGCGCCTGCGGCGCATGCGACACCTCATCGACGTGCAGCTTTACGGACCCGCGGCTGCGGGCCGACCAGGATGAAAAAAACCCCAATGGAAATCGGACCTCTGATTTCCATTGAGATTGCGGTGAGTTGTCCACAGCCGTCGGCGTGTCGTGGTCCGACATGCCGACGTAGTGCGGTTCAACGGAGTGCAGTTTCAATTGAAACTGCGGTGGACATGACAACGGGGCCGGGGTGAGCTAGCAGCTCGCCCCGGCCCCGTTGGGTTGTTCTGTCGTCAGCGGTGGGAGCGGACGCCGAGCAGGACGTCCTCCCACGACGGCACGATCGGATGACTCTTGCGCCCGCGCCGCGGCTCCGCCTTGCGCTGCGCGTCGTCCTCCGCCGCCTCGGCGGACGCGCCTTCGGCGCTCTCCTCCGCCGTCGGCTCTGCCACCGGCTCCGCCGGCGGCGGGCCGGTGTCCAGGTCGAGGGTCGGCGCCTCCGGTCGCTGCGCGACCACCGGCTCCTCCACCCGCTCCGGGACCGGCTGCGCCTGCTGGTCGAGCTGCAGCGCTTCGCGGGCCAGCTCGGTGACCGGCCGGACCGTCCGCAGCGGGCGGTTCGGGGACGGGTCGAGCAGGTCGGCCGCGTGGTCGTCGAGCGCCGCGACGGTGCCGCCGTGCGCGCCGGGGTGGAAGACCCAGTGCGCGCGGTTCTCCGAGCGCCCGGCCTGCCAGGTCAGCTGGACGACCCACTTGCCGTCCTCGCCGCGCCACGAGCCCCAGTCGGCCTCGGCGTAGTCGTGGCCGCGCATGCCGAAGGTGTGCGCGACGACCTCGCCGAGCGTCTGGACGTCCGGGCCGTCCTCGCGGACCGGGTGCGCGCGCTGGGCCATCTCGGCGATCTGGGCGCGTTCGAGCAGCACGGGGTAGGCATAGCGCTCGACCCGGTGCTCGGGGATGCCGGAAGCCTCCGAGATCTGTGCGACGGACGCGCCGGAGCGGATGCGGGCCTGGATCTCCCGGGGCCGCATCTGGGCTTCCATCTCGATCTGGACCTGGCCGAGCCTGGTGAGGTCACCGCGGGCTGCGGCACGCAGTCGTTCGTCGGCGGGCACGGTGAAGCGCTCGCCGTTCTCCGGGTCCTCGCAGATGACGGATTCACCGTCCTCGTCGAGCCCGACCACTCGCAGCGCTCGCATACGCCAGCCTCCCGCCGACCTACATGTCACCAAGCTGTGACAGTAACCCGGCGCGCCGCCTTGACGCGGGAGGCACGCCGGGCACGTCGTCTCGTTGTTGGTCGCTCTCTCCGCCTTCGATCTTGCCGGAAAGACGCCACCTGAGCGAACGGGTAAAACCACTCATTTTCGGGGAAGATCACCGCTAGTGCCCAAAAGTTCACTCGGTGGTGTCATTTTGGCAAAAAGCCGCCGGGATCTTTGCGGATCCCAGCGGCTCAGCGTGTCAGGAAAGCTGCGAAACCACCCAGTCGATGGACTTCGTCAGAGCGGTGACGTCGTCCGGGGCGATCGCCGGGAACATGCCGACCCGCAGCTGGTTGCGGCCCAGCTTCCGGTACGGCTCGGTGTCCACGATCCCGTTGGCGCGCAGCGCCTTCGCCACCGCGGCGGCGTCGATCGAGTCGGCGAAGTCGACCGTGCCGACCACCTGGGAGCGCTTCGCCGGGTCGGGCACGAACGGCGTGGCGTACTCCGACGCCTCGGCCCAGGAGTACAGCCGCTGCGACGACTCGCGGGTGCGCTGCGAGCACCAGTCCAGCCCGCCCTGGCCGTTCATCCACTCGATCTGGTCGGCGAGCAGGAACAGGGTGGCGACCGCCGGGGTGTTGTAGGTCTGGTCCTTGCGGGAGTTGTCCAGCGCGGTGGGCAGCGACAGGAACTCCGGCATCCAGCGGTCGGACGCGCCGATCTCGCCGATCCGCTCGATCGCCGCCGGGCTCATCGCGGCCAGCCACAGCCCGCCGTCGGCGGCGAAGCACTTCTGCGGCGCGAAGTAGTAGACGTCGACGTCGGCGGCGTCGAACGGCAGCCCGCCCGCGCCCGAGGTGGCGTCGATCGCGATCAGCGCGTTCTCCGAGCCCTCCGGACGGCTCGGCGCGAGCATCACGCCGGTGGAGGTCTCGTTGTGCGCCCAGCCGATCAGGTCGACGGACGGGTCCGACACCGGCTCCGGCGCGTCGCCCGGCTCCGCGGAGACCACCACCGGGTCGCCCAGGAACGGCGCCGTCTTGGCGGCCTTGGCGAACTTCGAGGAGAACTCGCCGTAGGTGAGGTGCAGCGACCGCTCGCGGACGAGGCCGAACGTCGCGGCGTCCCAGAACGCGGTGGTGCCGCCGACGCCGAGCACGACCTCGTAGCCCTCCGGCAGGGAGAACAGCTCGTGCAGTCCCTCCCGGATGCGTCCGACCAGGGACTTCACCGGCTTCTGCCGGTGCGAGGTGCCCATCACCGCGGCGCCGGCGCCGGCCAGGTTCGCGAGCTGCTCGTCGCGCACCTTGGACGGGCCGCAGCCGAACCGGCCGTCGGCGGGCTTGAGATCCTCGGGCAGCTTCAGGGTCGTCGGGTCGATTTCGGCCTGCGTCATGCCGGCGCCTCCGGGCGTTGTTGTGGTGACTGTGCAGGTGGCGGGGCAGTGCCTCCCGCGCGCCAGTGGCCTGATGACCGGCGCCTTTGCCGGCTCGGCTCAAGTGTTGCAGCAGGGTTTCGGGGTCGTGACCCCGGTGCTGCCAACAGCCGCAACGCAACTTACTGCGGACGTCGGCCGTTGGCCAACAGCATCCGGATCTTGGTCAGGTGAAGCCCGGGGCGCCGCAGCACTTCTTGTACTTGCGCGCGGAGCCGCACCAGCAGGCGTCGTTGCGGCCCGGCGGCCAGGCGATGGCCAGGCCGCGGCGGGCGACCTCCGCGGCGAACTCCGCGCGGGTGGACTGCTCGTCCAGGGCGAGGCCGCGCGACGCCGCGAAGCCCACCAGTGACTTGAACGAGCCGATGACCACCGCCGCCTCCGGGCGCTGCTGCAGCGCCCGCTCGGCCTCTCGGCGGTGCTCCAGGTGCTCGGTGCCCGGGTACCAGCCCGGCCGTTCTCGTTGGATCTCGGCGAAATCCTCCACCGGCCAGAAGAGGATCGCGGGTGCCTCGTCGTGTCGCCGGAGGTTCTCGATCTGCTCTCCGATCTGGCGGCCGTGCTCGGTCAGCCGGTCGTGGAGCTCGTCGAGGCCGTCGGACGGCAGGCCCAGCTCGCGGCGCAGGAGGCTGCGCTGCCGAAGCAGTTCGGAGCCGGCGTCGCCCATCTCGATCTCGGCGTCCAGGCTCGGGACGAACCGGTTGACGCCGATGTTGAGCCAGCGCAACGCCTCCTGCGGTTCGTCGACGAGCTGGTACGCCATCGACGCGGTCACGTAGGCCCACTCGCAGTTCGAGCCCTCCCGGAGCAGCCGGGCGAAGCGCTGCTCGGCCTCCGCGCGCCGCCCGTGGGTGAGCAGGAACTTCGCGTAGGCGGCCGGGCCGTGGAGCACGTTGCTGTCGTCGTCGACCTCGGCCGCGACGCGCAGGGCCCGCTCCTCGCGCTCGTGCTCGCCCGCGAAGTGCCAGTAGTCCGCCGCCTCGACGAGGTCGTTGCACCGCTCGCCGCTGGTCTCCGCGTCGGCCTCCAGCGCTTCGGCGTACTCGACGTGCAGCCGCCGTTGCGCCTCGCCGGATGTGACCGTCACCACTCCACGCTACCGCTGCCGGGAGGTGGTTCGAAGTGAACGGGCCGTTCGCCCCGTTGGCCGAGGTGAACGGTCCGTTCGCTTCGCGGGCGCGGCTACACCGAGGCGATCAGCTGGTCGATCGAGCCCCAGCCCGCGACGTCCTGCGGGGAGCGCGGGTCCGGGCCGGTGTACTGCGCCGACGGGCGCACCAGGCGGCCGGTGCGCTTCTGCTCCAGGACGTGCGCCGACCAGCCCGCGAGCCGGGCGCAGGTGAACATCGCCGGCATCATCGCCGTCGGGACCTGTGCGAAGTCGAGCACCACCGCGGCCCAGAACTCCACGTTGGTCTCGATCTGCCGGTCCGGCCGGCGCTCCCGCAGCACCGCCAGGGCGGCCTGCTCCAGCTCGCGGGCCACCTCGAAGCGCGGCGCGCGCAGCTGGTCGCAGGTGTTGCGCAGCACCCGGGCGCGCGGGTCCTCGGCGCGGTAGACGCGGTGGCCGAAGCCCATCAGGCGATCGCCGCGGTCCAGGATCGACGTCACCACCCGGCGCGCGTCGCCGGTGCGCTCGGCCTCCTCGATCATCGGCAGCACGCGGGCCGGGGCGCCGCCGTGCAGCGGCCCGGACATCGCGCCCACCGCGCCGGATAGGCAGGCGCCGACGTCGGCGCCCGTGGAGGCGATCACGCGGGCGGTGAACGTCGAGGCGTTCAGCCCGTGCTCGGCCGCCGATACCCAGTACGCGTCGAGCGCCTGCACGTGCTTCGGGTCCGGTTCGCCGCGCCACCGAGTCAGGAACTGCTCGGTGGCGGTGGCCGCTTCCGCGATCCGGGCGTGCGGAACCGGCGGCTGATCTCCGCGCGCGGACTGGGCCACGAAGGACAGCCCGAGCGCGGAGGAGAGCGCCAGCTGCGCGCGGGCCTGCGCATCGTCGATGTCCAGCAGCGGCGCGAAACCGGCGGCCGGCGAGGTCATCGCCAGCGCCGCCTGCACGTCCGCCCGCACGTCGCCGGTGCGGATCGGCAACGGCGTGTCGTCCGCGGGCGGCAGGGCGTTTCCGAACCGGCCGTCGACCAGCAGGGCCCACACGTCGTCGAAGGAAACCGTGCCCACCAGGTCTTCGATGTCCACGCCGCGGTAGCGCAGCGCGCCGCCGTCGCGGTCGGGCTCGGCGATCTCGGTCTGGAAGGCGACCACGCCCTCCAGGCCCGGGCGGAATTCGGTCTGGTCCGCCTTGCTCATGGCTGCCTCGTCTCCTCGGTGGTCGGGGCCGCGCGCGTGCGCGGGCCGGGGACGTGGCGGGGCGTCGGGAACACAGTGCACCCGTCCACATGGCGGAAGCAATCGGAAGCGGTGAGGGAAATCTCCGAAATGAGCTAGATCACATGGCGACGCCGAAGGTGTAAAAATTTTAGTTAGCGGGGCAAAACTTTGGAAAAAAGGTTGCAATGCGTCAATTGTCTGAAGTAAAACCGCAGGACACGGCGGGCCGGGTCGATCCGCGTGTGTTAAATAGCTTTCATGCATCTTGCTCCTCATGAGCGCGACAAGTTGCTCGTCTACGTTGCGGCCCGCCTCGCGCGCGAGCGGCTGGACCGCGGACTGAAGCTGAACTACCCCGAAGCGGTGGCGCTGATCACCGACCACGTGGTCGAAGGTGCCCGGGACGGCAGGTCCGTCTCCGAACTGATGAAGACCGGTAAGTGCGTGCTGCGCGCCGACCAGGTGCTCGACGGGGTCCCGGAGATGATCCACAACGTGCAGGTCGAGGCGACCTTCCCGGATGGGACGAAGCTGGTCACGGTGCACGACCCGATCACCTGACGCGGCGGCCAGGCCGACCACCGATCTCGAATCGACATTCGCGAGGAGCTGCCATGCGTCCTGGGGAGATCATCACCGGTGAGGACCCGATCGAGCTGAATCCGGGCCGAGAGCGCATCCGGATCATCGTCAACAACCGAGCCGACCGTGCAGTGCAGGTCGGCTCCCACTACCACTTCGCCGCGGTGAACCCGTGCCTGGAATTCGACCGGGCAGCGGCCTGGGGCTACCGCCTGGACGTGCCCTCGGGCACCGCCGTGCGCTTCGAGCCGAACAAGGACCGCGAGGTCAGCCTGGTGCCCGTCGGCGGCAGCCGGCTCGTGCGCGGCCTCCGGCTGGAGTACGCCGGCGAGCTCGACGCCCGCGACCACGAACCCACCCCGTTCAACTACGGCGAGAAAGGCGAGGGACACCACGGTGAGCACATCGTTCATTGACCGGTCCCAGTACGTCGAGCTGTTCGGCCCGACGACCGGCGACCGGATCCGGTTGGCCGACACCGATCTGCTGATCGAGGTCACCGAGGACCGCAGCCAGGGGTCCACCGGGTCCGGCGACGAGGTGGTGTTCGGCGGCGGCAAGGTCATCCGCGAGTCGATGGGGCAGTCCGCCGCGATCCGCGCCGAGGGCACGCCGGACGTGGTGATCACCGGGGCCGTCATCCTGGACCACTGGGGCGTGGTCAAGGCCGACGTGGGCATCCGCGACGGCCGCATCGTGGGCATCGGCAAGGCCGGCAACCCCAGCGCCAACAACGACGTGGACAACTCGCTGGTCATCGGGCCGTCCACCGAGATCATCGCCGGCAACGGCAAGATCCTCACTGCCGGCGGCATCGACTCCCACGTGCACTTCATCTGCCCGCAGGAGATCGACACCGCGCTCGCCTCCGGGCTGACCACGCTGATCGGCGGCGGCACCGGCCCGGGTGAGGGCAGCAAGGCCACCACGGTCACGCCTGGCGCCTGGAACCTCGGCCGGACCATGCAGGCCCTGGACTACCTGCCGGTCAACGTGCTGCTGCTGGGCAAGGGCAGCACGATGCGCGGCGAGGCGCTGTGGGAGCAGCTGCGCGCCGGCGCGGGCGGCTTCAAGATCCACGAGGACTGGGGCGCCACGCCGGCGGTGCTGGACAGCGCGCTGCGGGTGGCGGAGGAGTCCGGCGTCCAGGTCGCGCTGCACGCCGACACGCTCAACGAGGCGGGCTTCTACGAATCCACGCTGGAGGCCATCAACGGCCGCTCGATCAGCGCGTTCCACGTCGAAGGTGCCGGTGGCGGGCACGCACCGGACATCATCCGGCTCGCCTCGCAGCCCCACGTGCTGCCCTCGTCGACCAACCCGACCCGGCCGCACACCGTCAACACCATCGACGAGCACCTCGACATGGTGATGGTCTGCCACCACCTGAACCCGGCGGTGCCCGAGGACGTGGCCTTCGCGGAGAGCCGCATCCGGGAGACCACCATCGCGGCCGAGGACATCCTGCACGACCTCGGCGCGATCTCGATGATGAGCTCGGACGCGCAGGCGATGGGCCGCATCGGCGAGGTCATCATGCGCACCTGGCAGACCGCGCACGTGATGAAGCGCCGCCGCGGATCGCTGCCCGGCGACGGGCGCGCGGACAACAACCGGGCTCAGCGCTACGTCGCGAAGTACACGATCAACCCGGCCATCGCGCACGGCATCGCCAAGCACGTCGGATCCGTCGAGGTCGGCAAGATGGCCGACCTGGTGCTGTGGGACCCGAAGTTCTTCGGCGTCCGCCCGCACATCGTGCTCAAGGGCGGGTTCGCCGCGTGGGCGGCGATGGGTGACGCGAACGCGTCGATCCCCACGCCGCAGCCCTACATCGCGCGGCCGAGCTTCGGAGCGCAGCCGCGCGCGGCTGCGGCGAGCAGCGTGTTCTTCGTGGCTCCGGTTGCGCTGGACGCCCAGTTGCCGGAGCAGCTCCAGCTGAGCTCGCGGCTGGTCGCGGTCGAGAGCACGCGGTCGGTGGGCAAGGAGCACATGCTGAACAACGACGCCACCCCGGACATCCAGGTCGACCCGGACAAGTTCCAGGTGGACATCGACGGCGAGCGCGTCAGGCCGAACCCGGTCGACGAGGTGCCGATGGCGCAGCGCTACTTCCTGTTCTGACAGGCAGGAAGCAGCGGAGTATCGAGCGGGAACGCAATTTCAATGGAAATCGGACCTTCGATTTCCATTGAAATTGCGGACCCCTGTCACTGGAACGGATGAGGTTCGTCTCGTCCGGTTTGGAGGGAGAGCGGTGCGAGCCGGTCTTGCGGTGCTGGCACTCGCGGACTCCCGGTTCCCCGGCGGGGGGCACGTGCACTCCGGCGGCGTCGAGGAGACCGCCGCACGGGGGCTGATCACGGGAATCGGCGGCCTGCGTGAATTCCTGTACGGGCGCTTGCACGGCGCGGGCGCCCTGCAAGCGGTGTTCGCCGCCGCCGCGGCGCACGCCGCAGCCCGCGGTGTCTCAAGTGGACACTGGCGGGCACTGGACGTCGAACTCGACGCCCGCACCCCGTCCCCGGCGCAGCGGGAGGCCTCGCGCGCGCAGGGGCGGGGCATGATCCGCGCCGGCAAGGCCGCCTGGCCGTCGCCGGTGCTGACCGAACTGGTGGCCGCGACCCCGCGGCCACACCATCCGATCGTGCTCGGCGCGCTGGCGGCCATCGCCGGGGCCGGGCCCCTGGAGGCAGCGCTGGCCGCCGGTTATCTGGCCGTCAGCGGACCGTCCTCCGCCGGCGTCCGACTGCTCGGGCTGGACCCGTTCGCGGCCAACGCCGTGGTCACCGAGCTGGCCGACGACCTCGACCGGATCGCCGCCGAGGCGGCCGCGGTGGCCGGGCTCGACCCGGCCGAGCTGCCCGCCCCCGGCGCCCCGGCGCTCGACCTGCTCGCCGAAGCGCACGATCGCCATCACCGGGAAGAGGTGCGTCTCTTTGCTTCCTGAACACGGACACGGCCACGGGCACGGTCACACGCATCCGGTCAACTTCGACCCGACCGCGACCGAACCGGACCCGTTCTCGGCCGAACCGCAGAACGGGCGCCCGTTCCGGCTCGGCATCGGCGGGCCGGTCGGCAGCGGCAAGACCGCGCTGACCGCGGCGCTCTGCCGCGCGCTGGGCCAGGAGATCAACCTCGCGGTCGTGACCAACGACATCTACACCACCGAGGACGCGGACTTCCTGCGCAGGGCCGGGGTGCTGGACACCGACCGGATCGAGGCCGTGCAGACCGGCGCCTGCCCGCACACCGCCATCCGCGACGACATCACCGCCAACCTGGACGCGGTGGACCGGCTCTCCGAGCGGCACCCCGGGCTGGAGCTGGTCATCGTGGAAAGCGGCGGCGACAACCTGACCGCGGTGTTCAGCCGCGGACTGGCCGACCGGCAGATCTTCGTGGTGGACGTCGCCGGCGGCGACAAGGTGCCGCGCAAGGGCGGCCCCGGCGTCACCACCGCGGACCTGCTGGTGATCAACAAGATCGACCTGGCCGAGCTGGTCGGGGCCGACATGGAGGTCATGGTCTCCGACGCGCACCGGATGCGCGGCGAGCTCCCGGTGATCACCCAGTCGCTGACCCGAACCCCGAACGCACCCGACGTCTCCACCTGGGTCCGCGAGCAGGTCAAGGTCGGCGTCAGTGCCTGAGGGCCGGCTCTCGCCCGCGCGGGGAGGGGCGGCGATTTCGCGCGAAGTCGCCGCCCCCCACGCGCGGCAGGTGCTGATTTCGCGCGAAATCGCCGCGGCGGAAGGTGGTGCGGCGTGCGCGCCAGTGCGCTGCTGAGGGTGGAGCTCGGGACCGGCGGGCGCAGCGTCGTGCGGGAGCTCCGCTCGGAAGCACCGATGACGCTGCTGCCGCGGCGCACGGTGACGGCCAGTCCGGACGGCACCGCCGTGGTGCACCTGGTCAACTCGGCGGCCACGCCGGTCGGTGGCGACCAGGTCGACCTGCGCGTCCGGGTCGGGCCGGGCGCCCGGCTCCGGCTGCGTGGCACCGCCGCCTCCATCGCCTTGCCGGGCCCGCACGGCGAGACGAGCCGGGCCACCGTGCACATCGAGGTCGGTGACGGGGGCGTCGTCGACTACCTGCCGGAGGCCATGGTGATCAGCGCCCGCGCCGATCACCAGGCCGAGACGACCATCGAGCTCGGTGACGGCGCGCGGGCCAGGTGCCGGGAGACGCTGGTGCTCGGCCGGTACGGCGAACAGCCCGGCCGGATGACCACCACGACGCACCTGGTCCGATCGGGGATTCCGCTGCTCCGGCAGCGGCTGGACATCGGTGCGGACCGGCTCGGGGCGAGCACGGGTTACCTCGCCGGGGCGCGGGTGCTCGCGACCGAGACGGTCGTGTGGGGCGACGATCCCGCCGAGCCGGTCAGCGGCGAGTGGTGGTCGCTGGTGCCGCTGGCCGCGGGAGGTGCGCTGGCCACCGCGCTGGGCGAGAACGCCGTGACCGCGGAGCGCCGGCTCGCCGAGGCGATGGAGCACCACCCGGAGGCGAAGGAACTAGGGGTTCACAACTGGTGAATGCCACTTCGAAGGCAACGGAGCCCGAAGTGCGGCACGGCGCGCGGCATCTGCTGCGCGCCGTGCCCACGGGCATTTCACAGGTGTACCTGCAGGACAGCGTGCCCACCGGACTGCTGTTCGTGGTCGCGCTGCTGCTGGCCGGCCCGCAGCTCGCGCTGGCCGCGCTCTTCGGCAGCGCCGTGGGCGTGCTGACCGCGGCGGCGCTGCGGGTGCCGCACGAGCGAATAGGCCAGGGCCTGTTCGGCTTCAACGGAACGCTGGTGGTGCTGGGAGCGGTCGGCTCCTTCCAGCCGCTGGGACTGGCGTTGCTGGTCGGAACCGCGGGGGCGGTCGTCGCGACGGTGCTGATGCGCATCGCGGACGCCTTCCTCGCGGTCCCTGCCCGCACCGCCCCCTTCGTGTTCACCTACTGGCTGACCGTCTACTTGGGACACCGATTGGACTGGGCGCCCGCGGCCGCGACGTCGCCGTCGCCGGTGCTCGGCCTGCACGGCGACTACCTCGGCCTGTTCACCGCCGAGTCGGAGGTGTTCCTGGTCAGCGGCTGGCTGCCGGGCGTGGTGATGCTGATCGGGTTGGCGCTGGTGCGGTTCCGGCTGGCCGTGGGCGCGTTCTGCGGCGCCGCCGTGTCGGTGCTCGCGGTCGAGCTGCTGCCGGTCACGCCGCCCGACGTCAGCGTCGGGGTGTACGGCTTCAACGCGGTCCTGGTCGTGGTCGGGCTGCTGAGCACCGGGCGCGGTTGGCGCTCGTGCGTCCTCGCGGTGCCCGCGGTGCTGTTGCTGCACGGCGCGATCGAGGCGGTGGGTCTGGTGCCGACCACGTTCCCGTTCGTCCTGGTGATGTGGACCGCGGATCTGCACCGGCGGTACCGCGGGTCGAATTGAGCCCGGTTTGTGCCGTTTTGGCTGCTAAAGGTCATTTCACCGGAAGGTGCGAGATGGCGGGTTCTGGCGGGTGGTTTCCCGATCTTCGGGCGTCCGAACGAGTGTGGGAACGATCACTGCATCGGTTGCGGAATCGATCGTGAAGCACCGCTGATTCGGCGTGCGTTCGGATCCCGTTTACCGTCGTACGCGTGGCTGGCGCCACCAAACGTGTCGCGCCGGCCGGTCCAGCCCGTACCGTCCGGCGAACAGCCGGAGAAGTCGAGTCATGTCGCTGCCGGGCGAGTCAGGGAGGAAGAGGATGTCGGAGGCCAACGTCGCGCTGCCGTCCATGCGGGTGTCCTACGAGGCGGGGGCGTTGGACGAGTCCTCGCTCGCCACCACCTGGCACGAGCAGCTCCAGCTGTGGTTCGACGAGGCGGTGCAGGCCGACCTGGTCGAGCCGAACGCGATGGTGCTGGCCACGGCCGACGCCGAAGGCATCCCGTCCTCGCGCACCGTGCTGTGCAAGGGATTCGACGAGCGGGGCGTGGTGTTCTTCACCAACTACACCTCGACCAAGAGCCACGACCTCAAGGCCACCCGGGTCGCCGCCGCCACCTTCCCGTGGCTGGGCCTGCAGCGCCAGGTCAACGTGCGCGGCACGGTGGAGAAGGTCGCGTCCGCGGAGACCGCCGAGTACTGGGGCGAGCGCCCGCGCGGTTCCCAGCTGGGCGCCTGGGCTTCGCCGCAGTCGCGGGTGGTGGCCAACCGCGCCGCGCTGGAGGCGTCGCTGAGCGGCATCGAGCGGCGCTTCGCCGAAGCCGAGAAGGTGCCGGTGCCGCCGCACTGGGGCGGCTGGCGGATCCGCCCGGAGTCGGTGGAGTTCTGGCAGGGACGCCCGGACCGCCTGCACGACCGGCTGCGCTTCCGCCGCACCAACGACCTCTGGACCGTCGAGCGCCTCGCCCCCTGAGTCCGGCGTCACCCGAACAGCGCGCAATTTCGCGAGAAGACGACGTTCGCCCGGTGGGTGTCGAATTCTCGCGAAATTGCGTTTTACCGCCCTTGAATCGGCGTTCTCGCAGGTGGGGAAGGCTGTTCGCGCGTCGGGTCGGCGGCGGGCGAATTTTGTCCGGTTCTTCCGGTGGGTGTTAGACATCGGTCACACGGGGCGAAAAATAGAATGCCGTTAGCCGGTCTAATCGCTACTGTTTTGCATCTGTGCAGCCCAGCAGCGGAACCTCGACCTCGTCCCGTCGATCCATCAGGTCCCTGCTGAGCAAGGTCTTCCTCGACACCCGGCCGCTGAAGTACCCGGCGTACCGCCGGCTGTGGCTGTCGAACATCGTCACCGCCGTCGGCGCGCAGTTCTCCGCGGTCGCGGTGCCCAAGCAGCTCTACGACATCACCGGTTCCTCCGCCTACGTCGGCCTCGCCGGGATCTTCGGCCTGGTGCCGCTGCTGGTGTTCGGTCTGTGGGGCGGCGCGATCGCGGACACCGTCGACCGCCGCAAGCTGCTGCTGATCACCAACGGCGGCCTGGCCGCCAGCGCGGTGCTGCTGTGGGTGGTGGCCGCGGCGAACGTCCAGTCGGTGTGGCTCGTGCTGATCCTCTTCGCCGCGCAGCAGACGTTCTTCGCCGTGAACATGCCCACTCGCGGCGCCGCGATCGCCCGGCTGATCCCGGTGCACCTGCTGCCGTCGGCGCAGGCGCTCGGGGCCACGGTGTTCCAGCTCGGCTCGATCATCGGCCCGCTGCTGGCCGGCGTGTTGCTGCCGGTGCTGGGGCTTTCGGTGTTGTACCTGGTGGACGCGGTGGCGTTGTGCGCGGCGTTGTGGGCGGTGTTCCGGCTTCCGCCGCTGCCGCCGCAGGAAGGCGCCCCGAAGCGCGCCGGGCTGCGCGCCGTGCTGGATGGATTCCGCTACCTCGCGATGCATTCCGTGCTGCTGGCGTCGTTCCTGCTGGACATCATCGCGATGGTGTTCGGCATGCCGCGGGCGCTGTTCCCGGAGATGGCGGAGCGCACCTTCGGCGACCCGCCGGGCGGCGGGGCGGCGCTGGGCTGGCTGTTCGCGGCGATCCCGCTGGGCGCGTTCGCGTTCGGCGTGTTCTCCGGCTGGCTGCACCGGATCGCGCGGCACGGCGTCGGCGTCACCGCCGCGGTCGTGGCGTGGGGCATCTCGGTGATCGGGTTCGGCTGGTCGGATTCGCTGTGGCTGGCGGTGTTCTTCCTGGCCCTGGGCGGTGGCGCGGACCTGGTGAGCATGGTCTACCGGAGTTCGATCATGCAGACGGCGGCCACCGACGAGATGCGCGGCCGCATCCAGGGCGTGTTCACCGTCGTCGTCGCGGGCGGCCCGCGGCTGGCCGACACGCTGCACGGCCTGGCGGGCGCGGCGGTCGGGACTGCGGCGGCGGTCACAGTCGGCGGCGTCCTGGTCGTCGTCGGCGCGGTCATCGCGGCGGCCCTGCTGCCCGCCTTCTGGCGCTACCGGGCACCCGTTTCCGAGCAGCAGTGATCGCGGACTGGGCAGGCTGCCACGCCTGAGCCGACCGCAGCAGTGCAGTTCGACCAGGGGTGGGCAGACAGCTGGACCAACCGCATTGCACACTTCTCAGCTATGGCCAACGAGACGACCGTGAACGACGACGCGCCCGGCGGTGCGCAGGAGCCTGGCCTCAAGAAGGTGATGGGCCCGAAACTGCTGCTCTTCTTCGTGGTCGGAGACATCCTCGGCACCACGATCTACTCGCTGACCGGCAAGGTCGCCGGCAAGGTCGGCGGGGCCCTGTGGGTTCCGTTCCTGGTCGCCTTCGTGGTCGCCTTCCTGACCGCGTTCAGCTATCTGGAACTCGTCGGGAAGTACCCGAAGGCGGGCGGCGCGCCGCTGTACGTGCACAAGGCGTTCGGGGTGCACTTCCTGACCTTCATCATCGCGTTCGCGGTGATGTGCTCTGGCATCACTTCCGCCGCATCGGCCGCGCAGGCGTTCAGCGGTGACTACCTGGAGGCGATCGTCGGCGACGGCGTCTCCTCGTGGGCCTGGCTCGTGGCGATCGGCTTCCTGCTCCTGCTGGCCGCGATCAACTTCCGCGGCGTCGGCGAGTCGGTGAAGATGAACGTGGTGCTGACCTGCATCGAGCTCACCGGGTTGGCGATCGTGATCGTCTTCGGCCTCGTCGCGCTGATCTCCGGGACGCACAGCCCCGACGTCGATCCGGACCCGAGCCGGCTGCTGGAGTTCAACGCCGGCACCTCGCCGCTGCTGGCGATCACCTCGGCGACCGCGCTGGCGTTCTTCGCGATGGTGGGCTTCGAGGACTCGGTGAACATGGCCGAGGAGACCCGCGACCCGGCCAAGACCTTCCCGCGGGCGCTGCTGGTGGGCATGGTCATCACCGCTTCGATCTACCTGGTGATCGCGCTGATCACCTCGACGCTGGTGCCGACCGACACGCTGGCGGAGTCCGACGGGCCGCTGCTGCTGGTCGTGAAGGCCGCGGCGCCGTGGTTCCCGCCGCTGCTGTTCTCGCTGATCGCGCTGTTCGCGGTGACCAATACCGCGCTGATCAACATGCTGATGGCCAGCCGCCTGGTCTACGGCATGTCGCAGGAGCGCATCATCCCGAAGCAGCTGGGGCTCGTGCACCGCACGCGGCGCACGCCGTGGGTGGCGATCGTGTTCACCAGCATCATCGCGGTGGCCCTGGTGAGCTCGCTGAAGATCTCCGACCTGGGCAGCACCACCTCGCTGCTGCTGCTCGTGGTGTTCGCGGTGGTCAACGTGGCGGTGCTGGTCCTGCGCAAGGACAAGGTCGAGCACAAGCACTTCAAGGCGCCCACCTGGGTGCCGGTGCTGGGCGCGCTGACCTGCGCGTTCTTCGCCAGCCCGCTGTCCGGCCGGCCGGGCACGGAGTACATCATCGCCGGCATCCTGCTGGGCATCGGCGTGATCTTCTGGGCGATCAACTTCCTCATCGGCGGTCGTCAGCAGAAGTTCGACGCCGCGAAGCTGGGCAAGTAATCCGCGACCTGAGGGCCCTCCGAGCCGATTCCGTCGGCTCGGGGGGCTTTCTGCTCCTACAGTGGCGATGTGCACGAGCCTGTTCCCGCCACCGGGCGGCAGTTCGAGATCACATCCGGCGCCGCGCGCGCCGTGGTCACCGAAGTCGGTGCGGCGCTTCGGGTTTTCGAGGTCGACGGGGTGCCGTACGCGGAGTCCTTCGACGCGGACCGGCTGCCGCCGGGCGGCGCGGGCGGGGTCCTGGTGCCGTGGCCGAACCGGGTCGCCGGGGGCCGCTGGCTGTTCGACGGGGAGCCGCAGCAGCTGCCGCTGACCGAGCCCGCGCGGCAGAACGCGATCCACGGCCTGTTGCGGCACACCGCGTGGACCCTCGTCGAGCACGCGGAGTCCACAGTGGTCCTGCACGCGATGGTGCCCGCGCAGCCGGGCTGGCCGGTGCCGCTGCTGACGTCCATCGGCTACGCCTTGGACGAGGACGGCCTGACCGTCACGCACACCGTGGAGAACCTCGGGGCGCGGGCGGTTCCGTTCGGGGTCGGCGTGCACCCGTATCCGCGCGCGGGCAACGCCGCGACCGACGACTGCACGCTCCGCCTGGCGGCGGCGACGGTGCTGCCGGTGGACGCCGACCGGTTGCTCCCGGTGCGGCCGCCGCGGGGCCTGCAGGGCGACGAGGCGGACTTCCGCACCGGGCGCCGGCTGGCCGGGGTGCTACTGGACACCGCTTTCGGCGGCGCGACCCCGGCGCCGGGCGACGACCTCGTGCGCCACAGCCTCACCGATCCGAGCGGGCACGGCGTGCAGCTGTGGGCCGACCCGGTGTTCAAGTGGGTCCAGGTCTACACGCCGGACGACTTCCCGGGGCGGGGCAGGGCGATCGCGATCGAGCCGATGACCTGCCCGCCGGACGCCCTGAACTCCGGGGTGGACCTGCTGGTCCTGCAACCGGGCGAGAACTGGATCGGCCACTGGGGCCTCAAACCCCTCTGACGCCAACCCTTCCACTACGCGGAACCCCGGTTCCACGCCCGCAATTTCAATGGAAATCGGACCTTCGATTTCCATTGAAATTGCGGACCTCCGGCGTGTCGGGTGCACGACACGCCGGAGGTTGTGGATAGACGGTGTGGATGACTTCCGCAATTTCCATTGAAATTGCGGGGGCGAGGTCGGGACTTGGCCAGGTGGGTGGGGGCGAGGTCGGGACTTGGCGAGGTGGCGGGCGAGGTCAGGACTTGGCGAGGTGGCGGGCGATGAGCATGCGCTGTATCTGGTTGGTGCCCTCGAAGATCTGCAGGACCTTCGCCTCGCGCATGTAGCGCTCCGCCGGGAAGTCGCGGGTGTAGCCCGCGCCGCCGAGCACCTGGACGGCATCGGTGGTCACCTTCATCGCCGCGTCCGTCGCGACGAGCTTCGCCACCGACGCCTGCTGCCCGAACGGCAGCCCGGCGTCCCGGCGCCGCGCGCCGTCGAGGTACGTCGCCCGGGCCGAGTGCACGGCCGCGGCCATGTCGGCGAGCAGGAACTCCAGGCCCTGGAACTCGATGATCGGCCGCCCGAACTGCTGCCGCTGCTTCGCGTAGTCCACCGCGAGGTCCAGCGCCGCCTGCGCCAGCCCGACCGCGCAGGCCGCGATGCCGAGGCGGCCGGAGTCCAGCGCCGACAGCGCGATCTTCAGCCCGTGGCCCTCGGCTCCGATGAGCCGCTCCGCGGGCACCCGCGCGTCCTCGAAGTACAGCGGCGTGGTCGGCGAGCCGGTGAGCCCCATCTTGTGCTCGGGCGGGCCGGCGGAAAGCCCCGCCGTGCCGCCGTCGACGAGCAGGCAGCTGATGCCGAGTGGCCCGTTGTCCGAGGTCCGGGCCATGAGCGTGTAGAAGTCCGCCACACCGCCGTGCGTGATCCAGGCCTTGGCCCCGTTGACGGCGTACGAGTCGTCCTGCCGCGCGGCCCGCGTGCTCAGCGCCGCCGCGTCGGAGCCGGCGTGCGGCTCGGACAGCGCGTACGCGCCGAGCAGTTCGCCGCCGATCATCTCCGGCAGCCAGCGGGAGCGCTGCTCCGCGCTGCCGAAGTGGGCCAGCGGGTAGCAGCTCATGGTGTGCACCGACAGGCCGACGCCGACGGTCATCCAGGCGCTGCTTAGCTCTTCGAGCACCTGCAGGTACACCTCGTACGGCTGGGCGCCGCCGCCGTGTTCCTCCGGGTAGGGCAGGCCGAGGAAACCGGCCTGGCCGAGCAGCCGGAAGGCGTCGCGCGGGAACTTCTCCGCGGCCTCGTCGCCCGCCGCGCGGGGGGCGAGCTCATCGCGGGCGATCTCGCGTGTCAGCGCGAGCAGGTCGGTGGCTTCTGCGGTGGGAAGCAGGCGTGGGACGGCCATGGCGAATCGCGCTCCTGATGCCAGTGTGACAGCTGCCGGTAGTACTGGTAACGGTACTGCAGGACGCTTTGCAGTACTGTGTGAGTCTTACCAGTAGGAACCCGCGCAACCGTTCGAGGGTGCTGTGGCAGGCTTCGTCCGATGACCACCTCCGAAGGCCGTCGCCGACCGGTGAACGCGCGGCGGGCCCAGCTGCTGGACCGGCTGCGCGACCTGTTCCTCGCGGAGGGGTTCTCGCACTTCACGCTGGACGACCTGGCAGCCCGGCTGCACTGCTCCAAGTCGACGCTGTACACGCTGGCGAGCAGCAAGGAGCAGCTCGCCGTCCGCGTCGTCGCCCACTACTTCAAGAGCGCCACACAGCTGGTCGAGCAGCGGGTCGCGGCGGCCGAGGACGTGCGGGAGAAGGTGCGGGCGTACCTGGATGCCGCGGCCGAGGCGCTTCGCCCGGCGTCCCGCGAGTTCATCGACGACATGGCCGCCAACATCGCGACCCGCACCACCTACGAGGCCAACGCGCACGCCGCCGCGGACCGGCTCCGCGGCTTCATCGGCGAGGGCGTGCGGCAGGGCGTGTTCCGGGAGGTGCACGCCGCGTTCGTCGGCGAGATGGTCGGGCTGACCATCGTCGGCATCCAGCGCGGCGAGATCGGCGAGCGCACCGGCCTGTCCGACGCGGCGGCCTTCGAGGCGTTGTCGCAGTTCCTGCTCGGCGGGCTGACCGCCCAGTACACAGTGGAGGAAAAGTGATCGTCATCGGCGGTGAGGCCCTCGTCGACCTCGTTCCGGACCCGTCCACGGCGGACGGCGAGCTCGGGCCGCTGCACCCGCGCCTCGGCGGGGGTCCGTACAACGTCGCGATCGCGCTGGGGCGGCTCGGGGTTCCCGCCGCGTTCTTCGCCCGGCTGTCCACGGACCAGTTCGGCGACAAGCTCCTCGAACGCCTGCGGTCTTCCGAGGTGGACGTCGACCTGGTGCAGCGCGGCCCGGAGCCGACGACGCTGGCCGTGGTCGGGCTGGCCGAGGACGGTTCGGCCCGCTACAGCTTCCACACCGAAGGCACCGCCGCCCGCTTCGTCGCGGACCGGCCGTTGCCCGCGCACGCCACCGCCCTCTGCCTGGGGACCCTCGGCATGGTGCTCGAACCCGGCGCCTCGGTGTACGAGGAGGTGCTGTTCCGGGAGGCCGCGCGCGGCCGGTTCGTCGCGCTGGACCCGAACATCCGCGCCGACCTGATCGCCGACCCCGACGCCTACCGCGCGCGGTTCGCCTCCTGGCTGCCGTCGGTGGGGCTGCTGAAGGTCTCGGACGACGACGCCGAATGGCTCGCGGATGGCGGAGACGTGCTCGCCGCGGCCCGCGAGTGGCAGCGCAGCGGCCCGGCGGCCGTGGTGCTGACCAGGGGAGCCGACGGGCTGACCGCGGTGACCGGCGACGGTGAGGTGTCGGTGCCGGGCGTGCGCGCCGAGGTCGCCGACACCATCGGCGCGGGCGACACCGTGCAGGGCGCCCTGCTCGCGTGGCTGCACCGCAACGACGCGCTGTCGGCGGACGCCGTCCGCGCGCTCGACCGGGAGCAGTGGGAGCAGGCGCTGCGGTTCGCCGCGGCCGCCGCTGCGGTCACCGTCTCCCGACCGGGTGCCGAGCCGCCATGGGCCGCCGAGTTGGCCTGACGGCCGGCGAACCGCGTCTGACGTGCGCGAGGACACCTTGTGAGGTAAACCGCGCGAGGCCGACCGGTCGAGATCGGGTTAGACCGATCGGACGGGCTCGTTGGTCACGATGAACTGCTCGTCCGGCTTCGGAGCGTCGAAAATTTTCCGCCGGAAGCGCCCCGATGTGATGTGATCGTGGTCCCACCTGCCAAAAAGCCGAAACGCGATTGCTGCGCTGGGACCCCACTGCGGTCTAGCGTGACTACTGACAGGACCCCAACGGGGTGGTGCTGCGGCGGTTCGGACACCCCGACCGGCGCGCGGGCGACATCGCAGCCCTGCCGCTTGGCTGGGCAACCGCGGTCGCCTCGACACGCACCCCGACGAGCGCGAGAGGTTCCCGAATGCCCGACGACGTGACCGCCAAACGTACCGTCGCGCTGCGCTATGACGCCGGCGAGCACGAAATGCAGGTGAAGCAGCCGACCGAGGGCGCCCCCGGGGTGGATCTCGGCAAGCTGCTGGCTCAGACCGGTTTGGTGACGTTGGATCCGGGCTTCGTCAATACGGCGGCCTGCCTCTCCGACATCACCTACATCGACGGTGACGCCGGCATCCTCCGCTACCGCGGCTACCCGATCGAAGAGCTCGCGGCGAAGTCGAACTTCATCGAGGTCAGCTACCTGCTGATCTACGGTGAGCTGCCGACCCAGCAGCAGTACGACGAGTTCGCCGAGCGGATCCGGCGGCACACCCTGCTGCACGAAGACCTCAAGCAGTTCTTCGACGGCTTCCCGCGGGACGCGCACCCGATGCCGGTGCTGTCCTCCGCGGTCTCCGCGCTGTCCACCTTCTACCAGGACAGCCTCAACCCGTTCGACAAGGACCAGGTGGAGCTGTCCACCGTCCGCCTGCTGGCGAAGCTGCCCACGATCGCGGCCTACGCCTACAAGAAGTCGGTCGGCCAGCCGTTCCTGTACCCGGACAACTCGCTGGGCCTGGTGGAGAACTTCCTCCGGATGACCTTCGGTTTCCCCGCCGAGCCCTACGAGGTCGACCCGGTGCTGACCCGCGCCCTCGACCTGCTGTTCATCCTGCACGCCGACCACGAGCAGAACTGCTCCACGTCGACGGTCCGGATGGTCGGCTCCGCCGAGACCAACCTGTTCGCCAGCATCTCGGCCGGCATCAACGCCCTGTTCGGCCCGCTGCACGGCGGCGCGAACAGCGCGGTGCTGGAGATGCTGGAGGGCATCCAGGCCAACGGCGGTGACGTCGACTCGTTCGTCAACCGGGTCAAGAACAAGGAGCCCGGCGTCCGGCTGATGGGCTTCGGGCACCGGGTCTACAAGAACTACGACCCGCGCGCGGCGATCATCAAGAAGACCGCCGACGAGGTGCTCGGCAAGCTCGGGGCCAACGACCCGCTGCTGGACATCGCCCTGAAGCTCGAGGAGAAGGCGCTCGCCGACGACTACTTCGTCGAGCGCAAGCTCTACCCGAACGTCGACTTCTACACCGGCTTGATCTACAAGGCGATGGGCTTCCCGACGAAGTACTTCACCGTGCTGTTCGCGCTCGGCCGGCTGCCCGGCTGGATCGCGCACTGGCGGGAGATGCTGGAGGACCCGGCCCGCAAGATCAGCCGTCCGCGGCAGGTGTACACCGGTTCGCCGGAGCGTGCCTACCAGTCGATCGACCAGCGCTGAATCGAAACCTGAATCCAGTCGGCCGCCGACGCGACCGACCCACGTGCGGCCCCGGACACCGGCCTACTCGGCCGGTCCCCGGGGCCGATCCGTGTCCGGGGTCGGCTCGGCTCCGGGCGGTCCCGGCGCAATTTCAATGGAAATTGCGGGACAGCAACGGCGTGTCGAGCCCCGACACGCCGCAACCTGTGGACAACTTCGGGTCCCGGTGGACAACTTCCGCAATTTCAATGGAAATCGGACCTTCGATTTCCATTGAAATTGCGGTTTCAGGCGGTGCGGAGGGCGTCGCGGAGCTTCACGCGGGCTCCGGTGTGCAGCACCGCGTTGCTGTAGATGCGGCCGCCGAGGCGGAGGAGCACCGCGATGGCCGCGAGGCTCAGGACGACCGACAGGACGATCTCCCACGGGGCTGCGACACCGAGGGCGATGCGCATCGGCATCAGCGTCGGCGAGAAGCCCGGCACCAGCGAGAGCACCGCGGCGAGCGTGCTGTCCGGCGAGCTCGGCAGCATCGAGACGCCGATGACGAACGGCACGACCAGCACCATGATCACCGGGCTGATCACGTTCTGCAGGTCCTCCTGGCGGGACACCAGCGAGGACGCCGCGGCGAGGACCGTCGCGTAGGTGAAGAAGCCGAGCAGGAACCAGGCCAGTCCCCAGCCGAGGGTGCCCGCCAGCGCCGCGGACGGCAGCGTCAGCACGCCCCCGAC
Organism: Saccharopolyspora sp. NPDC045941; assembly: GCF_056431445.1. Taxonomy (NCBI): domain Bacteria; kingdom Bacillati; phylum Actinomycetota; class Actinomycetes; order Pseudonocardiales; family Pseudonocardiaceae; genus Saccharopolyspora; species Saccharopolyspora sp. NPDC045941. The sequence continues at coordinate 48,566 of NZ_JBWKKU010000020.1, read as the reverse complement.
CCCGGACGCGATCAGGCCCGCGGCGGCGATGATCACCAGCTGCAGCAGGTTCGTCAGGCCGATGCCGATCACCTTCCCGGCGAGCAGCTGGGTCGGCTTGATCGTGGACAGCAGCAGCTCGACGACCCGGCTGGACTTCTCCTCCACGACGCCCTGCGCGACCATCTGGCCGCCGATGATCAGGAACATGTAGAGCACGACGCCTGCCGCGATGGCCAGGCCGAGCCGCTCGCCGAGGTGCGGGTCCTCGGTCTCCAGGCTGGTCACGGACACGTGCGCGCTCTCGGTCGCGGCGCGGACCCCGGCCGGATCCAGCCCGGCGCGGGCGAGCTCGGCGTTCAGCGCCTGCTGCTGCACGACCGCGTCCAGCGCGCCCCGGAGTGCGCTGTCCGGGCTCCGCTTGACGACCAGCCGCGGCGCGTCCGGCGTGCCGGTGATCAGCGCTTCCAGGTCGCCGTCGCGCACCTGCCGCTCGCCCGCGGCCTCCTCGACGGTGCTGATCTCGAAGGACTTGCCGAAGGCCGTGCTGGCGGCCTGCAGCGGCGCACCGACGGCCGCCGCCTGCGCGGTGACGCCGACCTTCGTCGTGCCGGCCTGGTGGCCGATGAACATCATGAGCGCCGCGTAGCCGCCCATGATCAGGATGGTGGCGGCGGTGCCGGCGATGAAGGCGCGGGTCCGCACCCGGGTGCGGATCTCCCGGCGGGCGACCAGCCAGACGGGGCTCATGCGGCGGGCTCCTCGGAGACGACGTTGCGGAACAGTTCGGTGAGCGCGGGCCGGTGCCGGCTGAACTCGCGGACCGGGCCGGTGGCCAGCGCGGCCTTGAGCACCGCCTGGTCGTCCGCGTCGTCGGCGAGCCGCAGCGTGGTCCGGCTGCCGTCGACTTGGACGACCTCGGCGCCGGGCACGTCGGCGGCCCAGCCGGGCTGGGCGTCGGGGGCGTCGACGACCAGCGTGGCCGGTCCTTGGTCGCGGAGTTCGGAGACGGTGCCGCAGGCCACCATCTGTCCACTGCGGACGATGCCGACCCGGTCGCACAGCCGCTGCACCAGGTCGAGCTGGTGGCTGGAGAACACCACCGGCACCCCGGAAGCGCACTTCCCTCGCAGCACCTCGCTCATCACGTCCACCGCGACCGGGTCGAGCCCGGAGAACGGCTCGTCGAGGATCAGCACCTCCGGGTTGTGCGCCAGCGCGGCGGCCAGCTGCACCCGCTGCTGGTTGCCCAGGCTGAGCTTCTGCACCTCTTCGCCGCGGCGGGCGGCGAGTCCGAGCCGTTCGGTCCACCGCTCGGCGGCGTCACGAGCGTCCGCAGTGGACAGACCGTGCAGTTCGGCGAGGTAGGCGAGCTGCTCGGCCACCTTCATCTTGGGGTAGAGACCGCGTTCCTCCGGCATGTAGCCGATCCGGCGGCGGGCTTGCAGGTCCAGCGGCGCGCCGTTCCAACGCACCTCGCCGGAGTCGGCGGCCAGCACGCCGAGCGCGATGCGCATCGTGGTGGTCTTGCCGGCGCCGTTGCTGCCGACGAACCCGAACATCTCGCCCGCGCGGACGGAGAACGTCATCTCCCGCAGTGCGACGACGTCCCCGTAGCGCTTGGAGATCCGGTCGATCTCCAGTTCGCGATCAGGCATCCCGTCTCCCTCGATTGGTGCTCGCCGGGCGAATATGCAGGATATTTGCGTTTGTCGGGAGGCGGCGCGAGGCTGAATCGCCCGGGCGGCCCGGACTTCGAGCGCTCTGGTCCGTGCGTCTTTTGCGCTGCTACAGCAACGCAAAAGACGCACAGCCCTTGATCAGACGGAATTTCCGCCCGTGCTCAGCCCGAAACGCCGTGCAGCGCGCGTTCGACGAGAGCTTCTACCGCCGGGAGGGCCGACTCGCGTTCCACCGGGTTCAGCCCGACCCGGCTGCGCCGGTCCAGGACGTCCGCCGCGTCGAGCGCGCCTTCGTGGCGGATCGCCCAGAGCACCTCGGCGGCCGTGAGCCGCAGGCCCGGCGCGATCGGCTCCGCGAGATCCGGGTCGAATTCGGCCAACGCGGCGACGCGCGCGGCCTCGGTGCCGTACTTCGCGATCAGCCGAGCCGCCGCCTCGACATCGGTCAGGTGCCGCCGCGGTGCGGCGCCGACCAGCGCCACGGCCGCGGTGCGCGACGGTCCGGCGGGCAGCCCACCGGTGCGCACCGCCGCATCGACCGCCTCGGCGGCCATCTTCCGGTAGGTGGTGAGCTTCCCGCCGACCACGGTCACCACGCCGTCCGGCGAGGTCAGCACCGCGTGCCGGCGCGACAGGTCCGCCGACCCCTTGCCGCCCGGCTGCGCCAGCAGCGGCCGGAGCCCGGCGAACGAACCGAGGACGTGCTTGCGCTCCAACGGCTGCCCCAGCGCGTCGCGCACGCCCGCGAGCAGGAAGTCCACATCGGACTGCGGAACCTCGGGAACGGACGGGATCGGCCCGGGCACCGGCTCGTCGGTCAGCCCGAGCAGGGCGCGGCCGTCGGGCTGCGGCAGGAGCAGCAGGAACCGGCCCGACTCGCCCGGGATCGGCGCGACCAGCGCGGTCCCGGCGATCCCGGCGGCCTCCGCGTCGACCAGCAGGTGCGACCCGCGCGACGGCCGCAGCTCGACGTCCGGCGCGAGCTCGCCGGCCCACACCCCGGCCGCGTTCACCACCGAACGGGCCCGGATCCGCAGCGATTCGCCGGTCTGCTGATCCACCGCGTCGGCGCCGCGGCCGTCGAGCTCGCGCACGCGCACGCGGGTCAGGATGCGGGCGCCGAAACCGGCCGCGGTGCGCGCCAGCGCGACGACCAGGCGCGCATCGTCGACGAGCTGGCCGTCGAAGCCGAGCAGGCCGCCGCGCAGGTCGGCGGAGCGCAGGCCCGGAATGAGCGCGAGCGCCTCCGCGGCGGGAATCCGCCGGGGCGGAGGGAGCACGTCGGACGGGGTGCGAGCCGTGCGGCGCAGCGCGTCGCCGGCGTGCAGCCCGGCGGCGAGCACCAGCTCGGAGCGGCGCGACACGCTGCCGTGTAGCGGGATGAGCTGCGGGAGCGTCCGCACGAGGTGCGGCGCGGTTCGCGTCATCAGCACGTTGCGCTCGACGGCGCATTCACGCGCCAGCGCGATGTCGCCGTGCGCCAGGTAGCGCAGGCCGCCGTGCACGAGCTTGCTGGACCAGCGGGACGTTCCCCAGGCGAGGTCCTCGGCCTCCACCAGGGCGACCGAGAGCCCGCGCGCGGCCGCGTCCAGGGCCGTTCCGGCGCCGGTCACGCCGCCGCCGACCACCAGCAGGTCCACCTCGTCTTCGGCGACTGCGGACAGGTCGGCGGCGCGGCGCGCGGCGTTCAGCGAGGTGGCGCGCAGCGAACCGGCGGGCAGCGGGGTGGTGATCATCGGACCTCCGGGCGGGTCGGTGGGGTTCCGGGGGCCGCAGTTTCAGTTGAAACTGCGATCAGTCGACGGGTCCGGCGCAGTTTCAATTGAAACTGCCGAAAACCGGGGCGGTCAGGCATCGGTGGGCTCCGGGCCGAGGGCGCCGTCGAGGAGGTGGGCCAGTTCGGTGGTCAGGGCCGCCGGGTCGACGTCGCCGGAGGCCGGGCGGGCGGAGATGACGAACGACTGCACGAGCAGCAGCAGGGCACGCGCCTGCACGGCCGGATCGGCGCGGCGGATCGAGCCGTCCTCGTGGCCCCGCACGAGGTACTCGCGGATGAACCCCTCGGCGGCGAGCTGGGTGCTGCCGAGCCGCTCGACCAGGTAGGGCAGCAGGAGTTCGGCGTCGGTCTCCAGCACCCGCTGCAGCAGCGGCGCCGCTTGCAGCAGCCGGATGCCGCGGACCGTCCCCGCGACCAGGAGCTGCCGGCCGTTGCCGGTCTCCTGCTCGGCGCTGGCCAGCTGCAGGATCTCGCCGAACTCCACCGTCACCAGCGCGGTGACCAGGCTGTCGACGTCGGGGAACCGCCGGTACAGCGTCATCCGGCTGACCCCGGCGCGCCGCGCGATCTCCGTCAGCGTGGTGCGCCGGACGCCGTTGGCCAGCACGCACTCCCGGGCGGCTTTCAGCAGTTCGGCATCGCCGACCCGGTTGGCCGCCTGGCGGGCCGGGCGGGCGGGCGCCGGCGGGGTGCTGTCACCTCGCGTGCTGTGACATTGCGACGTCATGTGTAACACTGTACTGGTGAACGGCCTGATCGAACACACCCTCCGCGGCAGCTGGACCCCATCGGGGGCGTCCGCTGCGCCGTTGTCACCACACGCGCTGCGCTGGTTGCGCCAGCGAACCGGCCTGGTCGAGACCGCCACGCCGGCGGTTCCCGTCTCGCTGCTGGAGGTTGCCGAGAGCGACCTGCCGGAAGCGGCGCGCGCCGAGCTCGCGACCCTGATCGGCGAGCAGCAGGTGCTGACTGACCCAGCTGAACGGCTCGGCCGCGCCGGCGGGATGTCGTACACGGACCTGATGCGCCGCCGCGGCGGCAGCAGGCTCGCGGTGCCCGACGCGGTGCTGCTGCCCACGGACCCGGATCTGGTGCAGGGCGTCCTGGAGATCTGCGTCCGGCACGACATCGCCGTCGTCCCGTTCGGCGGCGGCACCTCGGTGGTCGGCGGCGTCGACGCTCTGCGCGGCGGCAAGACCGCGGTCGTCGCGCTGGACCTGGCCCGGCTCGACCGGCTGGTCTCGCTCGACCCGGGCTCGCGGATCGCCGTGGTGCAGGCCGGGATGCGCGCGGCGGAAGCCGAATCCCTGCTGGCCGCGCACGGTTTCACGCTCGGCCACTTCCCCCAGTCCTACGAGCGGGCCACCATCGGCGGCTTCGCCGCGACCCGGTCGGCGGGGCAGGCCTCCGCCGGTTACGGCCGCTTCGAGGACATGGTCGAGGGCGTCCGGCTCGCGACACCGGTCGGCGAGTGGCGGCTCGGGGTGTCCCCGGCGTCGGCGGCGGGCCCCGACCTGCGGCAACTCGCGGTCGGCAGCGAGGGTGCGCTCGGCGTGATCACCGAGGTGGCGCTGCGCGTCCGGCCCGCGCCCGCCCGGAGCCGCTACGAGGCGTTCGTGGTCGACGGCTGGCAGTCCGGCGTCGACGCGGTGCGGGCGCTGGCGCAGGGGCGCGCGCTGGCGGATGTCACCCGGCTGTCCGATGTGGACGAAACCGACGTGCAGCTGGAGCTCTCCGGCGCGCTCAAGGCCCGGTCCCTGAAGACCTACTTGCGCGGCAGGGGAATCCGGCAGCCCTGCCTGCTGGTGCTCGGCTGGGACGCGGCCTCGCGCGGCGAGCTGAAGCAGCGCCGGTCGGCGACCCTGCGCGCGCTGCACGGAATCCACACGGTCCGGTTGGGCCGCCCGGTCGGCGAAGCCTGGCGGTCGCACCGGTTCTCGGGGCCGCGGCAACGCGACGCGCTGCTGGATCGCGGGGTGTGCGTGGAGACGCTGGAGACCGCCACGCACTGGACCGATCTCAGCGAACTGCGCTCCGCGGTGCGGACGGCGCTGGTGCGGAGCCTGCAGGTCAACGGCGAGTCGCCGATCGTGATGTGCCACGTCTCGCACGCCTACGAGACCGGCGCCTCGCTGTACTTCACGGTGCTGGCGGCCCGCGACGCCGACGACCCGCTCGGCCAGTGGCAGCGGGCGAAGATGGCCGCTTCCGACGCCATCGCGGGCCGCGGCACGATCACCCACCACCACGCGGTCGGCGCCGACCACCTGCCGTGGCTCGAAGCGGAGATCGGCGACGTCGGCGGCGCGGTCCTCGCGGCGGCGAAGAAGGCCGTCGACCCCACGGGAATCCTCAACCCGGGCAAGCTCATCCGGACAGCGCGGTGATCGCGCGGTAGCGGTAGCCGAGCCCGCGGTACACCCGGATCGCGGGCTCGTTGCCCGCGTCGACCATCAGCGCCACGCCGCCGTCGCGGGCGAGCTCCGCGGTCAGGAACGCGCAGAGCGTCGTGGCCAAGCCGGCGCCGCGGTGGTCGGGGTGGGTGGTGACGCCGGAGATCAGGCGGAGCCGGGGCGCGGGCCAGGAGTCGGCGCCGACGGCGAGCAGTGTGCCGTCCGCGCCGCGGATCCCGGCCCAGCGGCGGGCCCCGGGATCGTCGGGGAACAGGTACGACGTCGGGTTCGCCTTGCGCAGCAGGCTGGTGATCGCGTCTTCCTCGGCGCCGGTGAGCCACTCGACGCCCGCGGTCGGGGCGCTCGGCGGCTCGGTGGCGAGGTGCATCCACCCGAAGGTCGCGCGCACGTCCAGCCCGAGGCGCTCCGCGACGGGCCCAGCGAGTTCGGCGTCGGCGAGCGGCCGGAGCCGGTCGCTGCGCGCCTCCGCCATGACCCGCGCGAGGAGCTCCGCCGCGTCGTCGGCCGGGCCGCTGAACAGCACGCGGTCGTGCCGGCACAGCTTCGGCGCGTAGACGGCCACGGCGCGGCCGTGCTGCCACGCGGCCCCGGCTTCGTGCGGGTACTCCGGCGTCAACGCCTGCGCGCCCCACCGGACCAGCAGATCATCGGTGGCTTCGGCGACGGCGTCGGCGGATAACAGCTCCTGCATGCCCCGATCGTCCCTCGCGAGCGCCCGGCCGCAGGCACGGGGCCGTGAGTGCTTTGGGGTGTTGTGGCACCCCAACGCACTCACGGCCAATGACCAGGTGAAGCGCCGAAGGAACATGACGCCGGCCAGGAACGCTCGTGAGTGCTTTGGATCGCTCTGGCGCACCAAAGCACTCACGACCCCATGACCGACCGAACGTTCAAGCGGTGTCCCGCGGAACGCTCAGTCGCGGAGGGACAGGAGCAGCGCCACCGCGGCGAGGGCCGCGGCGATGAAGCCCAGGTGCTGAGCGCCCACCCACTCGATCCCGATCGCGCCGATGATGCCGGACGCCGCGATGGCCAGGTAGAGGATCGCGGCGTTGAGCGACACCAGCACCGATGCCGAGCCCGGCGACAGCGTGATCAGCCGGTGCTGCTGCGGCGTCGTGATCGCGAAGGCCGCGATGCCGAAGAACACGATCTCCGCCGTCGCCAGGCCGAACCTCCCGGTGGTCAGCGGCAGCACGAGCAGGCTGACCACCAGCCAGGCCAGGGCGAGCGCGACGACCTTCCGCCCGCCGATCCGGTCGGCCAGTGCGCCTGCCCCGAAGTTGCCGATCGTGCCGATCACCCCGAGCAGGAACATCAGCACCGCCAGGCGGATTCCGCTCCCCGCGGTGGCCGGCGCGAACACGGCGGCGATGTAGGTGTACGGCAGGTACACGGCGGTGAAGCCGACGAGCGTCGTCGCCAGCACCACCAGCACCCGCCGGTCGGCCAGCGGCGCGAACCGCGCGCGCAGCGACTCGGGCGTCGGCGCCGCCACGTCGGCGGGCACCAGCCGGAGCACGCCCAGCAGGCCCAGCACCGCCAGCCCGGCGACGAACCACATCGTCATCCGCCAGCCGGACACGGCGCCCAGGGCGGTGCCCAGCGGCGCGCCGAACGCGGTCGCGGCGGTGAAACCCGTTGTCACGGCGGCGATGGCGCGGCCTCGCCGGTCTTCGGGCACCAGCGCGGACGCCGTGACCGCCGCCGTCGGCACGAACAGGCCCGCCCCCGCGGCCGCGACCACCTGCGCAGCGACCACCAGCGGGAACGACGGCGCGACCGCCGTGGCGATGTTCCCGATCAGGTAGACCGCCACCGCGAGCAGCAGGACTCGGCGTCGTCGCCAGCCCGCGGTCGCGGCGACGAGCACCGGCGCGACCAGCGCGCAGGTCAGCGCGAAGGCGGTCACCACCTGGCCCGCCGTGCTCATCGAGACCCGGAGGGTGTCGCTGAGCTGTGGAAGCACGCCCGCGAGCACGAACTCGCAGGTGCCGACCGCGAAGGTGCCGAACCCGAGCACCGGCACGGCCCAGCGGATCGGGGTGTCCACTGTGGATGTCATGGGCGGGCTCCGACCCGGTTCGCGTACTCGGACATCGCCAGGCCCGCGACGACGAAAGCCGCCGAGACCCAGGGCAGCGCGGCGAGGGAGAGCGGCAGGGCGGCGGCGCCGATGACGCCGGCCAGCGACGTCCCGAGGTACCCGCCGGAGGCGTTGAGCGAGATGACGAAGGGCGCCGAAGCCGGTGCCGCCGCGATCAGCCGGTGCTGCTGCGGCACCGTGATGCTCCACGAGGTGAGCCCGAAGACCACGAGCGCGATGACCGCGCCGGCGAAGGTGGCGGCGGACCAGGGCATCACCGCGAAGTTGAGCGCGCTGATCACCAGCGCGGCGGCGATCACCCGACGCGGCCCGATCCGGTCGGTCCAGCCGCCGGCCACCAGGTTCCCGACGGTTCCGGCGCAGCCGGACAGGAACAGCAGCACCGCCAGCAGCGTGCCGCTGCCGCCGGTCGCGGCGCCGACGACCACGCTGACGTACGTGTTGACCACGAAGATCCCGATGAACACGGCGACGGTGGTCAGCAGGATCGCGACGACCTTCCCGTCGCCCAGGGGCGAAAGCCGTTCGCGCAGGCTCGCGGCGGGCGGCGTCGGAACCGGCGGCAGGAGCAGCGCGATGCCGATCCCGGCGGCGATGCCGAGCCCGGCGACCAGCCACATCGTGCCGCGCCAGGTCGCGACCGTCCCGAGCAGCGTGCCGATCGGCACGCCGAGCGCGGTCGACGTGGTGAGTCCCAGTGTTACCAGGGAGATCGCGCGTGCGCGCTGGTCCTCCGGAGCGAGCGCGGCGGCGGTCGCCCCGGCGATCGGCGTGAACATCGAGGCGCCGGCGGCGGCGAGGACGCGGGTCGTGAGCACCGCGCCGTAGGTCGGGGCGAGCGCGGTGGCGACGTTGCCGACCGCGAAGACGGCGAGCGCGGTGAGCAGGACGCGGCGGCGGGGCCAGTTGCCGGTCAGCGTCGCCATGACCGGCGAGAGCACGGCGTAGGCGATCGCGAAGACGGTCACCAGCTGCCCGGCCTCGGCGATGCTCACCTGCAGGTCCGCCGAGATCTCCGGCAGGACACCGGCGACGACGAAGGCGTCCGTGCCCACGGCGAACGTGCCCAGCGCCAGCACCGCCACCCGGAGCGGGACGCGGCCGGTGGTGGGTTCAGCGGTCTTGGTCAAGGGGGCTCCCCAAAACGGTACCGATCGTTTCCATTTGGCGAACGGTACCGATCGTTTCCGTTTTGGTGCAAGCTCGGATATCGTGGCGGCATGGCAACGCGCGCTCGAGAACGTCTCGTGGAGGCCGCGGAGCAGCTCTTCTACACCGAGGGCATCCGGGCGGTCGGGGTGGAACGGCTGGTCGCCGCCTCGGGAGTCGGCCGCGCCTCGTTCTACCGGCACTTCGACAGCAAGGACGACCTGGTCGTGACCATGCTGCGCGGCTACGCCGACGGCGTGCTGGAGCGGCTGAAGGCCGACGTCGCCAACCGCGGCGGCGGGCCGCTGGCGGTTTTCGACTCCTTCGCGGAGCGCTTCGCGGCGCCGGACTTCCGCGGCTGCGCCTCGATCAACACGATGGTCGAGATGGCGGACCCGGACAGCGCGGCGCACCGCGTCGCTGCGGAGCACAAGGAAGAGGTCACCGACTACCTGGACGGCCTCCTGGTGGAGGCGGGTTACCGCGGCCACCGGCAGCTGGCCGAACAGCTGATGCTGCTGATCGACGGGGCCAACGTCACGGCCCTGCGCGAACGAACGGCGGAACCGGCCAAACGCGCCAAGGCGATTGCCGCGTCTCTGCTGGAAGCCGCCACCTGATCCGGCCCGCGACGTGCCGGGATGTCGTCGTTCTCGCGCGAAAACGCCAAGTTCGCCCTTGTGGGCCGGGCTCGGCGTCGTTCAGCGGTGGCCGTCGCGGCGCACCGGTAGCGCCGCCGCCGCGACACCGGCCGCAACGAGAATTCCCGCACTGGCCAGGAATGCCGTGGCGTAGTCCACCGGTGCCTGCGGATCCTGGGTGCCGGAGATGGAGATCAACGCGGCAAGTCCGAATGCGCCGCCGATCTGCTTGGTGGTGTTCATCAGGCCCGCGGCGGCACCGGCCTCGGTGGCGTCCGCTCCGGCGGTGACCGTGGTCGTGAGCGGCGTGTTCAGCAGGCCGCCGCCGAAGGAGAGGACGATCGCCGGGCCGAGGATCCCGGCCAGGTATCCGCCGTCCGCGTCGATGCGGCTCTGCCACGCGAACCCGGCCGCGGCGATCAGCGCGCCGGCGACGATCAAGGTGCGTCCGCTGGCGTGGCGCATCAGCCAGGGCGTGAGGAGCCGCCCGGCCACGATGGTCACGAGGGTGTGCGGCAGGAAGCCGAGGCCCGTTTGCAGGGCGGTGTAGTGCAGCACGTCCTGCATGTAGAGCGTGAGGAAGTACCACATCGGCGCCTGGAAACACGCTCCTACCAGCAACATAACCGCGTTGCCCACGGCGATCGAGCGGTTCTGGAACAGCCGCGGCGGCACCAGCGGTGAGGCCGCGAATCGGCTTTCGACCACCGCGAAGAGCGCCAGCGCGGCGCCCCCGGCGGCGAGCGGCACCAGGGTCTGCGGGGCGGTCCAACCGAGCGGGACGTTCGTGACGCCGTAGGTCAGGCAGGTGAGGCCCGCCGTGGCGAGGACCGAACCGGGCAGGTCCAGGCGGGTCCCGCGCGCCGCGGGAGGGCGGTCGGCGGCCAGCACGCGGGCCGCGGAGACCAGCGCCAGCGCGCCGATCGGCACGTTGATCAGCAAGGTGGCCCGCCAGGACAGGAACTCGGTGAGGGCACCGCCGACGAGATTGCCCGCGGCGCCGCCCGCCACGCTGACCGCGGTCCAGGTCGCCAGCGCGCGTGTCCGTTGTGGACCTTCGGTGAACGCCGTCGTCACCATGCTGAGGGTCGCGGGAGCGAGCACCGCCGCGCCGAGTCCTTGCGCGGCGCGCGCGGCGATCAGCGCGGCGGGGCCGGTGGCCAAGCCGCCCACCAGGCTCGCCGCGGAGAACGCCGCGAGGCCGGCCAGGAAGATCCGCCGCCTGCCGTGCAGATCGGCCAATCGCCCGCCCAGCAGCAGGAAGCCGCCGAAGGTCAGCAGGTAGCCGTTCGCCACCCACTGCAGGGATTCCGGGGTGAAGCCCAGCTCGGCCTGGATCGACGGGAGCGCGACGTTGATCACCGAGACGTCGAGCACGACCATCAGCTGCGCCGCGCAGGCCAGCGCGAGCACCGCGCCGCCGGCTCGTCCCTGTCGCAATGGAGCCCTCCACCGTTGATGATACGGCTGTATCAGATACACTTGTATCACAACGGAGGGAGCCGCATTGCCGAAGACCGTCGACCACGACCAGCGGCAGGCGCAGATTGCCGATGGCCTGGTGCGGGTGGCCGCGCGCGAGGGTCTGCACGCGGTGACGATGCGTTCGGTGGCCGCCGAAGCCGGTGTATCGCTGCGGCTGGTGCAGTACTACTTCCAGACCAAGGCCCAGCTGATGCACGACGCCCTGCGCCACCTGGAACGGCAGAGCCAGGAGCGGTGGGCGGCGCGGCTGGAGCGGATGCCGAGCCCGCCGTCGGGTCGCGCCTTCGTCGAAGCGTTCCTCGCCGAGGCGCTACCGACCGACGAGGTGAGCCGGGCCTTCCACCTCGTCGGCGCCTCCTATGCGGTGCTGGCGATGACCGATCCGGAGCTCGCCGACCAGCCCTTCGTCGCGGGACTGAACCACCTCGAAGAACAGCTCGCCGGCGCGCTGCGCAGGGCCCAGGCCGATGGCGAGCTGTCGCGAGATCGCGACGCGTCCGTGGAAGCGGCTCGCTTGATCGCGCTGAACCACGGGCTGGGCACGGCAGTGCTCGTCGGCCAGCGCACCGGCCTGGACGCCGAGGCCGTGCTGCGCTGCCACATCGACGAGCTCTTCGCCGCCCCAGGTGAGTCCTGACTTATCGTTCCTGCAGGTCAAGGACCGTGTGCGTGTTGTGTTGCTATGGCGACCAAAAACGTGCACGGGTCCAGCCGGGCGGAACGGTCGTTCGTGCCCTGGTCAGGAATCCTTCTTGCGGCGGGGGCGGAGGCTCGCGGCGAAGCGGGGCTTCTCGAGCGCGTTGTAGAACGCCATGTAGGCCTGCTGGACATCGCGACGGGAATCGTCCGGTGTGGACGGTTTGGCCGTGCGGTCCGGGTCGGGCATGCGCGTGACCCGCATCCACCGCTCGTTCCACAGCGCTTCCATCGCGGCGTTCCACCGCTTGCGCACGTCGTCGAGCACCTTCTCGCGCTGCTCGTCGGCGGCCTCCCGGCGCTGCTTCCCCGCCGCGACCGCCTCGCCGAGCTCGCCGGCCCGCTCGCGCTCGTGCTTGCGCAGCTGCTGCGCGGCCGTGGTGGCCCGCGCGGTGATCTCCCTGTACCGCTCCGCGGCCGGAATCTGCTCAGTCACCGGCTTCCTCCCGGATCTCGCACCGCTCGTCCGCCGCTCGCGGCGCCGGGACCGCCGGCACCGGCTTCGCCTGGTCGCCGAGGTCGAAGGGCAGGATCACCTCGGGCCGGGAGTGCACCGCGCGGTCGAAGAACAGGCCGCGCCGCGCCCGCGGCGACCAGTTGACCACCTGCCCGGCCGCGAACGCCGCCAGCTCCTGGCCGTGCACGTCGAAGGCGACCCAGGCGCCGATGTCGTCGACCGGGCCCATGCCGAGGGTGTTCTTCACGCGCTGCGCGCTGCGCCACCAGCCGATCACGTGCACCCGCAATTCGGGACCCTGCTTGAGGATCTTCCGGAGGTGGTCGAGCCCGCTGACGCGGGTGGTCGGGTCCTTGCGCTCCAGCGTGGTGTGCGCCGCGTCGGCGGCGTAGAGCACCAGGACGTGCGGCACGTCGGCGCCGGATCGCTGGTCGATCGTCTCGGCGGTGGCGGCCAGCGCGGCCTCGATGCCGTCCAGGCCGACCAGCTCGACGTCATGACCGTCGATGCGCAACGCCTCGGCGACGCCGCGCGCGTCGTCGTCGACGTCGTCGAGCAGGGTCGCGATGGTGAACTTGATGCTGCCCGGAACGTATTGTCGCGCCAGGGAAAGCGTCGCCGTGCCGAGCACGCTGGTCGCATCCGCCAGCACCGAGCCGATCACCGCGATGTTGCGTCCCGGCGAGCGCACGAGCCGGACCGCGGCGGCCGTGCCGTTGACGTCGATGATCTGCCCGAGCAGGACCTTCGGCACCGCCACCGGCGCCCGCAGCTTCGCGTAATCGTCCAGTGTGGACAGCGCTGGCAGGTTCGAGCCGTCGAACAAGCGCGGCGGCGGGGCGTTCTCGTCGCGCCGCTTCCACAGATCCTGCTGCAGCGCATCGAAGGTGTTCTTCGCGGTGGCGTCCGGGATGCGCGCGATCTCGTTGCCGTGCTTGACGCCCGACTCGTGGTTGACGACCGCGTGCCAGCGCGGCAACTCCAGCGCGGCGTTGTTCTGGTCGGCCAGCACCCGCCGCGCCTTGGGCAGCGCGATCCGCAGGATGAACTGCTCGAAGATCGCCGGCTTGCCCCAGAACGCCTCGATCCCGGACACGTCCTGGCTGGCCAGCACCAGGTGGATGCCCTGCGACCGCCCGCGCCGCGCGACGTCTTCCAGCAGCGCGGCGGCCTGCGCGGTGACCGGGTCGCGCTCGGCGAAGAGGTACTGGAACTCGTCGATCACCGCGACGATCCGCGGCCACCGGCCGTTCGGGTCCTCGGCACGCAGCTCCTCCAGCTTGGTGACCTCGTGCTCCTTGGCGGACTCCGCGCGCCGCCGCATCTCGTCGGCCAGGAAGCGCAGCAGCGCCAGCCCGAACTCGCGGTCGGTGTTGACGTTCACCCCGACCAGCTGCGCGTGCGGCAGCCAGCTCGGGTCGCGGCGGCCCGGGGTGAACTGGGCGAACGACACGCCTTCCTTGAAGTCCAGCAGGTAGAGCTCCAGCTCGTCCGGCGAGTAGCGGGCCGCGAGCCCGCCGAGCATGCCGTAGAGGAAGTTCGTCTTGCCCGATCCGCTGGGGCCGCCGATCAGGGTGTGCGGGCTGCCGTCGCCGAGCGTGATCCACACCGGTTCGCCCTCGTTGAACCCGACCGGCGCGTGCAGCCCGGCCGTCGAGCGCTGCGTCCACAGCTGCTCCGGCACCAGGTCGTCGAAGGTCCGCACCCGCGCCCGCCGGGCGAGGAACGCCTCCGCGATCGCCGAGCACGCCTTGGTGACCTCGTTGCGCGACGGCGATTCGTCCAGCTGCACAACGGCTTCCGGCCCGGTCATGCTGGTGCGCGCCCGGTCGCCGCCGAGCAGCCGGATGGACTCGATCGCGCTGTTCACGGTCAGCGAGAGGTCCACGACGATCAGCTGGATGCCGCAGGCCAGGCCGTTTCGCGCGATCCGCTGCAGTTGTTGCTGCTGCTCCTCGCGCAGCGCCTCGCCGTTGCCGAACAGCACCGCGACCCGCCAGGGCTCCGAGCGGTGCCCGCTTTCCGCGGCCAGCGAGCGCAGCGAGGTGTGGCCGCCCACCAGCGAACTGGTGTGGATCCGCCGGATGTGGTCGGAGAGCGCTTCGAGCATCTCGTCGAGCCGGGTCGGATCGTGCGCCGTCAGCAGGCCCGCGCGGGTCAGCGGGTAGAGCCCGGGCAGCGTTCCGGTCAGCTGCGCGACGTCCCAGACGTGGATTCGCACCAGCCCGGGCTGGAACCGGCTGAGCAGCCGCAGCAGCAGGTTCTGCACCAGGGCTTCGGCGGATTCCGGATTGCCATCGGTGACGATCCGCAGGTGCGACTCGTCCAGCAGCGGGACGGCGGCCGGGAACGGTTGCGGATCGGGCGAATCCGGGACGGTCGCGGTGCCGATCCGCCACAGCTCGGGCGGCGGATCGGCGGCGTCCTGGGTGCCGACCTCGCCGAGCCATTCCGGCCACGGAAGCCCCGCGGCGCCGGGAGCCGCCTCCGCGACGAGCCCGCCGAGCTGGTCCGGGCCCTGCTCGCTCCACTCGGCGTAGATCTCCGCCCGCTCGCGCAGCGCCTCCCGCATCGCGGCCTGGAAGACCGGGTTCTCGGGGTCGGCGATCTCCGCCGGTTCGCGTTCCGCCGCGGCCACCCCGACCTGGGCGATGCGCAGCGCGAACTCCTGCTGCGAGCATTCGGCGAGGACGCGGTCGTGCTCCTGCTCGGCGGCGCCGAGCGCGGAGGCGATGCTGGTTCGCAGGCGCTCGAAGGCCGCTTCGATCCGACTCCGCCGCTCGTTGCGTTTACCCACGCCCCACCTCGGAACCCGTGTTACAGACCGTGATCAAAATACCACTCGACGAGGAGCCGGGCAGGCCCCTGGTACACCCATGCACGAGGGCGAATGTGGCTCGGTTGAGCGCCGAAAGCCGAGAACACCGCCGCGTCCTACAACCGGGTGGCGAAGTCGCGCACCGTGTTGAGGACGTGCTCGATCATCCCCTGGGATCGCTCGATCTGGTCATCTGCGCGGTGCAGGCTCGGCGGCACCACCGTCTCCGGGTGTTCCGGGTCGAGCTTCGCCAGCGCCTGCTCCGCCTCGGCCAGCGCGGTCCGGCCGGTGCTGAGGTGGGCGCCCGCGTCCGCCAGGTGTTCCTCCACGAGGCGCAGCGTCTGGATCAGTTCGTCGAGTGTCGACACGGTGCCACAGAGCCTGTCTACGAGGTCGGGTTGAACTTCAGTCGTTGCGCGGCGAAATCGTCGCCCGGTACCCGTGGGGGACGGCGGTTCCGCGCGAAACCGCCGTCCCCGCCGAGCGGCCGGAACCTAGAGGCGGCCCGCGTAGCCCTCGGTGGCGTTGATCGTGGCGCTGATCTGCGCCTGCACGCCGCTGATCACCTGCATCACCTCGGCGAGCGAGCCGTGCGCGTGCTGCATCTCCTCCTGGGAGCTGCCCTGGGTGGCGGTGACAAGGGCCGATTGCGCCTCTTCGAGCGCGAGGTTGCCCTGTTGCAGGGCGGCGATGCTTTCCTGCATCTTCTGATTTGCCAAGGCAATTCCCGCGCGAACTTCTTCGACGCCCGCCATCTGGACTCTGGACCTCCGTGGTGCACAACGCTGTATCGGTCCACAAGTTAGCGCCCGGTGGCGGCGACGGCGCAGGCAGGTGGGTGCGGATGATCACGACGCGATCGCGGTGCGTGACGACCAGGGAAATTGATCCCCCGGCCGGCAGAACGCCTCCCGAAATGCACCTTTTGCCCGTTCGGCCCTCCGGTGCGCCCGCAATTTCAATGGAAATCGGACCTTCGATTTCCATTGAAATTGCGGCCGATCGCCGGTCAGCCGCGGTCCGGGGTGCCCACTGTGGAGTGTGGTTCGCCGGCTTCGGCCTCGACGGCGGACACCTCGATCGCCGCGACGCCGGACGGCGGCGTCGGCGCCGCCGACCACCGGGCGGTGGCGCGGTGTTCGTCGACGCGCAGCCGCGACCAGCCGTTGCCGCCGAGGGACGAAATCGCGCCGAGCACGATCTCCGGCAGGTCGCCGAGCGCCGGCCCGAGGTCCATCGCGACCCGGACCAGTGGCGGATCCACCGCGTACTCGGTGATCACGGCCGTGTGCGACAGGCGGCTGGCCACCGCACGCGCCGGCCACTCCGCGCCCGCCCGCCGCTCGGTGACCACGTCCACGAGCAGCCGCAGCCGCGGGCGGGGGTTGCCGCGTTCGTCCAGGTCGCCGATGCTCTCCGGCACCTCCGCCGGCGGTTCGTCCGGGTCGCCGGGGCCGGACCTGCCGAACAGGATCGACCCGCCGGACCACGCCTCGACCAGCAGTCGCTCGCCGCCGGCGACCAGATCGCCCACCAGCTCCGGGTGCTCCACCACCGTCCACGCCGTCGGCGGCTCGCAGGCCACCCGGTGCCTGGCGTAGTCGGGCCCGAGCTCGCGCAGGAAGTTGCGCACCGCGCGGGACAATCCGGCCACGTGCTGCGCGGTTTCCTCGCTGGCCCGGCTGATCGTGACCGACCAGCAGCCGGGCTCCTCGTCGGAGCAGTCTCCGGACGCCACGATCCGGCCGTCGATCCGCCGCACCAGGCCGCGGCAGGCGGCGCGGGCGGCGGTCTCGTCGTCGGCCGCGACGACAACGGTGATCAGCAATTCGAGCTCGGTGTTCTCAGCCATCGCGAGAAGCATTCTCGCGCACTGAACCGGAACGTCGAACGGATGATCAGGTGAAGTCGCGACGCGCGGGCGGACGGCTTGTGTCCGACGACACAGCCGACCCGTTTGACCCTCACACTGGTGTGACGGTTGGAGCATGGCCGCAACACCCGGAAAACACCGCGACAGCAGGGAAAACCCGTCGCGGGCAGCCCGATCAGGAGGCGGCAGTGCACAACCAGCTCTTCGACTACAGCCCGATCGTCGACCGCGCCCCGCTGCGGTGGCCGGACGGCGCCCGGCTGGCGTTCTACGTGGGCCTCAACGTCGAGCACTACGAGATCGACCGGCCGTCCACCAGCATCTTCGCCGGGACCAGGGACCTCGCGCCCGACCCGCTGAACTACGGCTGGCGGGACTATGGCCCCCGGGTCGGCATCTGGCGGCTGGTGGACATCTTCGACCGGCACGGCATCCGCCCCAGCGTGCTGCTGAACTCCGACGTCACCGAGCACAACCCGCAGATCATCGACGCGGGCAAGCAGCGCGACTGGGCCTGGTTGGCGCACGGCAAGAACAACTCGATCCTGCAGGCGGACATGCCGGTCGACGAGGAGCGCGCCTACCTGCGGGACGTGGTGGACACCATCGAGGCCGCGACCGGCACCCGCCCGCGCGGGTGGATGGGGCCGGGGCTGACCGAAACGTTCCACACGCCGGAGCTGCTCGCGGAACTCGGCCTGCGGTACGTGCTGGACTGGAGCAACGACGACCAGCCGTACCGGCTGAACGTGCCCGGCCTGCTCAGCGTGCCGTACCAGACCGAGCTCAACGACGTGACGCTGTTCGTGGGCACCGGGGTGAGCGGCCCGGACTTCCTGCAGGCGGTCAAGGACCAGTTCGACCAGCTCTACGCCGAGTCGGCGGACAGCGGGCGGGTGATGTCGCTGGCGCTGCACCCGTTCGTCATCGGCCAGCCGTTCCGGGCCAAGTACCTGGACCAGGCGCTGGAGTACATCACCGGCCACGAGGGCGTGTGGCTGACCACCAGCGACGAGATCGCCGAGTCCTACGCCAGGAACTAGTTTCCCGGCTCACCTCGCGTGGCGGTGCGGGCGGCCCTCCTGCGGGTGCTGCAGCCGCCTAGAGCTGGTGCTCGGTCTCGGCGGGCTGTTCGCCCTGGTCCAGGCCGTAGTAGTGGTAGAGGTCGCGGCCTTCCTGGTCGGAGAGGTGGCCGTGCTCGGCCTCGATGCGCGGGGCGTTGCGCACCCGGTCCTTGGAGACGCGCAGGTCGAGGCGGTTCTCCTCGGTGGTCGCGCCGGCCAGCGGCACGAAGGTCTCCTTGACGCCGAACACGCCGATCCGGACGGTGACCCACTCCGGCTGGTGGGTCACGTCGTCGACGTAGACGTTCCCGACCCGGCCGACGCGGTCGCCGTTGCGGTCGAACACCGGAGTGCCGATCAGGTCCTGTGCGCGCTCGACGTTCATGGCCACCTCGCTCGCTCCGCCCCACCCAGAGGCGCCGACCCCCCGTCGGCAATCCTCAAGCTGCCCGTGGAGAGCTTGAGCTGCAACTGCGCAAGCGACACGCCTCACCTGAACAGGTAATGATCGAGATTATTTGGCGCCCACTATTAATGATCCTTCATTTTCGGGCATGACTCGCGCGCCCTGACTTCGTCCTTGCGAAATCGCGCGGAGGCCAGTGCTCACGAGTTCAGTTCGCGGCCGATGAAGGTGAGGACGTCGTTCATCACCTCGGCCTTGTTGGTCTCGTTGAACAGCTCGTGGCGGCCACCGGGGTAGATGTGCTCGTGGAACTCGCCGCCGCGAATCCGGTCGATGCCGGTGCGGGTGTCGGCCTCCGGCACCAGCTCGTCGTCCTCGCCGTGCACCCACAGCGTCGGCCGGTCCAGCGTCGGCCCGTCGTTGATGGCCAGCAGGCACTCGTCGATCGCCTGCAGCGTGGCGCGCTTGAACGGGCCGTGCCAGACCAGCGGATCGGCGATGTACGCCGCGCCGACCTCGGGGTCGCGGGACAGGATCGCCGGATCGATCGGGGCCTCCGGGATCTCGTCGTGCTCCAGCAGGTCCAGCACGTGCCAGGTGCCCAGCACCGGCGCGGACAGCACGACCGCCGCCAGGTGCTCCTGGTGCTCCTGCGCGTAGCGGGCGGCGAGCATCCCGCCCATGGAGTGGCCGATGAGGACGACCGGCAGGTCCGGGTGCTCGGCGGTGACCTGCCTGCGGAGCTCCTCCAGATCGGCAACGATCGTCTCGGCGTCCTCGAAGTAGACGCGGTCGCCGGGGGAGCGGCCGTGCCCGATGTGGTCCGGGGCGTAGACCAGCGCGCGGGCGCCGACCAGCTGCTCCGCGACCCACTGGTACCGGCCGGAATGCTCGCCGTAGCCGTGCACGACCAGCGCGATCCAGCCGGGTTTGGTCCCCGACCACTCGCGCACCGCCAGCTCGCCGTGCCGTCCGCTGACCACTCGATCCGTTGACTCGATCATGCCGCCACCCCAGCACACCTCATCCGGTCGGGCCAACCCCGGTCCTTCGCCGCCGAACGGCTATTTCGCGCGAAATCGACCGGCTCCCGGTGCGGGAGCGCCGATTCCGCGCGAAGCCGCGCCGCCGTTACTGGTGGTACGCGCTGTTGTCGATGCTGCCGAACCCGCAGACCGGACCCACGTTCCAGGTGACGGGGAGCGCGTCGGTCTCGTCCGGCGGGATGACCTGCGCGCGCACCGGAGTCGGCTGGCAGGGGCCGTCCATCGGCTCGCCCTCGTGCGGAACGGCCGTCCAGTGCAGCGTCGCGCGGGCCGACTCACCGGGTGCCAGCGTGATCAGGACCGGGCCGGGGTTCGGCGTCCGCTCCATCTTGGTGGGCACCGCCTGGCCGGAGGCGTCGACCAGCTGCATCCCGCCGTAGCCGTAGAGCGTGCAGGTCTCGTTGCTGGAGTTGCGCAGCACCAGCTCGGCGTAGCGCTGGCCCGCTCCGGCTTCGGCGCCCTCCACCGAGCCCGTGAGCATCGAGGTGTGGCAGCGCTCCACCTTCTTCGGCTGGACGCGCCCCGGCGACGAGGCCGGCGTCGTGCTGCCGCCCGTGGCGGGGCCGTTCCCGGCGGCCTCGGAAGTTTGGGGATCCGGTCGTGCATCCGTGCTCGTCGCCGGTGGTGCCGGCCGGACGTTCTGCTCCGGTGCCGTGATTACCTGGCCGGTCTGCGCGGTTTGCGCGCTGTGCGCTCCGCAGCCCGCCATCAGCCCGGCGATCAGCAGGGCCCCGGATGCCTGGAGCGTCCGCGAGCCGAAAATCCGCAATCGGTTCGGGGTCACGGTGACCACCTCCCGTCCCCCGGCCTCGCGGGCGGGGTCGTCGGTATTTGCTCTGCTGTTCCTGAAGACGTCCGGCCGTTGGCGAGGTTGCCCGCACGGTCGATTTTCCGCCGTCGGTGACTTCGTGACCTGCGGCGCGGCGGATGCTCCGGTTGCCCCGATCGACTGCCTCGACCAGCGGATCGAGTGACGGGCGACTGCGCCGAATAGGTCTTGTCACGGCTAAGTGCAACCCGATTCGGGTAATTCACGGCGTCGCTAATCCGTTACGCATCGCGCAGATATCGACCGATCGGGTGGGGATCTTGACCTGAACGGCGGGACTGCCACTTTGCCCGACTTCGATAGTTTGGCAACTGCAGAAAGGCCGAAGTCAGGGGGTTGATCATGGCCGAGCGAATTCCGGGCATTGACGTCGCGCGATATCAGGGGGAACCAGACTGGGGGGCGGTTCGCGGCGCCGGATATGCCTTCACGTACATCAAGGCGACCGAGGGAATCGGATATGTGAGCCCGACGCTGGACGCCCAGCTGGCCGGCGCCCGCGGTGCCGGGATGGTCACCGGGCTCTACCACTTCGCCCGGCCGGACACGAATTCGCCGCAGCAGGACGCGGCCGACTTCGCCGCCCAGCTGGCGCGGCTGAGCTCCAGCGCGGCGGGCAACCTGCCGCCGTGCCTGGACATGGAGACCGACGCGCCGAACCTCGGCGGCTGGATCAAGGGGTTCATCGACGCGGTCCGCGGGCACACCGGGCGGCACGAGATCGTGGTCTACGCCTCGACGTCCTGGTTCCAGAGCAAGCTCGCGCCGGAGACCTGGGTCGACCCCGGCGTGTTCCTGTGGGTCGCGCACTACGGGCGCCCGCCGGGCGAGCCCGGCTACCTCACCGACCGGGTCGCCATCCACCAGCACGCCTCGGACGGGAAGGTTCCGGGGATCGCCGGCGACACCGACGTGAACGTCTCGCTGGTCCCGCTGGAGGTGCTCACCGGGGCCGGTGCCCCGCCGCCTCCGCCGCCGCCGGCGGAGACCTACGTCGTGCAGCCCGGCGACACGCTCTCCGCGATCGGGCAGAAGCTGGGCGTCGACTGGCGGGAGATCGCGCGGGTCAACGGCATCACCGATCCGGACCTGATCTACGTCGGCCAGGTGCTGAAGATCCCGCGCTGAGACGGCGCTGTGCTCCCGACGGAGCCCCCGGCGAATCCTCGTGACGGGCGTCCGGGGCTCCGCTGGCGTGCGTTTTTCCGGCGAATTGCTCAAAACGTTACTGCCGCGTACGTCGTTGCCGCACACTCGCGATCAGTACCGACTACCGTTTTTCGCGTGAACATCGCGCAAGGTGGAGGTGAACGCGATGGCGGGTACAGCTGAGCTGGTCCGAAGCCACTGGACGCGTGGCGAGCCGGGTCGGGAGGCTCCCCCGGAACTCGTGATCGCGCTCTATCGCTGGTGGGTGATCGCGATGGCGCTCAAGATCGCGGGCGCCACCTGGGACATCTGCTGGCATTTCCGGTGGCTCCGCGACGACCTCGCGCCACCGCACATGATCAACACGGTCGGCACCGTGATCGTGATCGGACTGGTGGTCTTCCACACCTACACCGGCATCGGCGCCGATCGCGCCACGCTGCGCTGGATGCAGTGGGGGCTGGGCATCTTCCTGGTCGCCGCGCCGCTGGACGTGATCAACCACCGGATCAACGGGCTGGACATCACCGCGTGGAGCCCGTCGCACGCCCTGCTCTACCTCGGCACCGGGCTGATGAGCGTCGGCCTGCTCCGCGGCTGGGCCCGCTACGGCGGCGGCGACCGGTACTACTACCCGATCACCTGCTTCCTCTGGTTCACGGTGCTGGACAACTTCCTGTTCCTCAACCAGCACCAGGAATACGGCGTGCTCGGGCTGGCGGCGTGGGAGCGCGGCACGCCCTACGCCGAGGACATCCTGCTGCAGTTCGCCGCCGACGACCTCGGGCGGCCGCTGGACTGGATCGCCGTCAAGTCCTTCACGCTCCCGGTGCCGGACTGGGTCTACCCGACCTGGGCGGTCATGACCGGGCTGGGCACGCTGCTGCTGGCCCGGCAGCTGGTCGGGCGCCGCTGGACGGCGACCACCATCACCGCCGGCTACCTCGTTTTCCGTTGCGTGGCCTGGGGATTGCTGGCGGCGGCCGACTTCCCGATCTCGACCGTGCCGTTCTTCCTGCTCGCCGGGGCGGTGGCGATCGACCTGTCGTTCCGGCTGGCGCCGCGCATCCGGCCGTTCGCCGGGGCGGCGATCGTGACCGCGGTGGAGTACCTCGCCCTCCGGGCGCAGCAGACCTACATCGCCGCGCCGCCGGTCGACTACTGGTCGGTGCTGTACACGGTGGTCATGTTCGCCGCGGTGTGGTGGGGCATCTCGTACCTGGTCGAAACCGAGCGCGGGCGCCAGCTGCTGTCGCGCGGTCAGACGATGACCGGGGCGCGGGAGAGCACGACGCCCAAGCCGTAGGCGATACCCATCACGCCGACCTCGGCAGCGGCCCAGCCGATCAACGCGGCGCGCTGGTGGCGCGCGATGCGGGGCAGCAGGCGGAACCGCATCTGCGACGCCACGATGCCCAGCAGCACCAGGCAGCCGGTCTTGGCCAGGATGATCTGGCCGTAGCCGGTGTTGATCAGGCCGGGCAGGCCGACGGTCGGCGTGATGATCAGCACCATCAGGCCGTTGAACAACCCGGAGGCGCCGACCACGACGATCGCGATGGTGGCGAGCTTCGAGAATCGCGGCAGGGCCCCGGCGAGCAGCCCCCGGCGCGGGGCGACGAACAGCGCGATCGCGGCCAGGCCGCCGGTCCACATCGCTGCGCCGATCACGTGCAGTTCCATCGAGATCATGCTGAAGTCGTGGTACTGCCAGTCCGTGGCGTGGCCGGTCAGCGGGATCGGGAGCAGGCCGAGCAGCGCGATGATGGTGCGCAGTTCCGCCGGGACGCTCTCGCCGAACCGGACCGCGAGCAGGCCCAGCGCCGCGCACACCAGCCCCGCGCCGGCGCTGGCGAGCAGGCCGGGGCCGGCCGGCACGTTCGCGACGTAGTCGATCAGCAGCCGGGTGGTCACGGGCCGGCCGGGGCTGAGCTCCGCGGCGTGCAGGACCAGCGAGACCAGGGAGCTGAGCATCCAGATCAGCGAGGTGATCACGGTGACCCGCCGGGCCAGCGCCATGACCGGCTCGGTGTGCTTCGGGCGGTCGAAGCCCAGCAGCTTCGGCAGCAGGCTCAGGCCGACGGTCCCGAGCGCCGCGATGTCGAGCACGGCCCGGGCGACGGGCAGACCGAAGTGCACGAGCGGCGGCGGGTCGGGGAGGCCGGGGATGGTGCCGACTGCGGTGTAGGCCGTCGCGGCGAGCGCGGTCAGCAGCGCACCGCCCAGCAATGCGGCCACCACGGCTGCCTTGGCACCGGACACGTTGCGTTCGTCGGCGTCGGCGGGGTGCTCCGGCTTTGCGGTCCGGCCGTGCTGGGAGACATCAGAGTCGGCAGCCACGAGTGCATCGTCTCATCCGGACGAGCGCACATCTGCCTTCGGTCCCGAGGATGAGCCGAATCTGATCACGGGTCGTGACCGATTTGTTTCGGTGCGCGAACGGTTTGCGGGGCGTGATGTTGTCGTGATGTCGCATTCGTCACCGGTTCCGAGACGATTAGTTGATCTTCATTGTTTCCGATTTCCCTGCTGGCGAGGTGTTTTTGGTGGCGCATCGATATTCCGCGGGATTGCGGTCGAGACGCTGCCGCCGTCCTCCGGGCGAGTCGGGATGTGTTGCTGGCAAAGTCCTCAGCGACGTTGTTCTACAGTCGTGCACGTGGATCCGGCGGACAGTGCAGAAGCGCACGCGCGAGGTGCGTCCGGCGCGCCTCCATCGTGCGCGAGCGCAACGGTTCCGAAACTGGTTGGGTTCATTCCACTTGTTTCTCCTGGCGGTCGACTTTCGTTCACCGGATCGGTTCACGCATATTCGTCTGGCGTTTCACGAGCCGCCGCAATTCCGTGCTTTGCTGTAATGCCCGCCGGGCGGGCCGGGATGTGCGTGCGGGTTACCCGGAGAGTTGGCCGGGTCGGTGCCGCAGCGTGTTTACGCAGGTCCGGCGGGGTTCTGGGGCCGGTTCCGGGGCGTCGTGGCCTGGGGGCCCGGCGGACGCCCCAGGGTGCGGACCCGGAACGTCTCAGGGAAATTGGGGGTCCGGCCCCGGATGTGAGCCGGACTCGCGAGACGCGAGATTGAGCGGTGTGGACGGACAGCGAAGGCGGGAATCAGCGGGTTCGGAGCCCGATACTGGTAGCAGGCCGACGCGGCGGACGCCGCGGGGCTCGAAAGCGGGACGTGACATGGATCGCGCACTAGGGTGTTCGGCAGCCGAACGTTCCCGCAGCCTGGTGAAGAGGACTGATCCGGTCGTGCAGCACCATCCGGCCATCGTCGCGGGACGTGGTCCACGATGACTGCGCTCGCGGTACTGCTCGCCGCACTGGGGGCCTGCGGCTATGCCGTGGGGGCGAGGCTGCAGCACGCCGCTGTGCACGATGCGATGGACGGCCGCGGACTCGGCCTCCGCAGCCAGGCCCAGCTCATCCGCAACCCCCGCTGGCTGGGCGGCCTCGCCGCGCTCGGCAGCGGCACCGTCCTGCACGCCTGCGCGCTCGGCCTGGCACCGCTGAGCGTGGTGCAGCCGGTCGGCGTGCTGGCGCTGCCGATCACCGTCCTGCTGAACCTCAGGCAGCAGGGCATCACCGCCCGGGACCTCAAGCCCAGCGTTGCGCTGTCGGTGGTCGCGGCCACCGGCGGCGTCGGCGCCTTCGTCTTCCTCGCCGCGGGCAGCGCGACGGCCACCCCGATCGCCGGTGACGAGCAGCTGCTCGCGACACAGCTGGTGGCCGGCGCGATCCTGGCGTTGGGCGTGCTCGCGATGCTGACCCGCTCGAAGGCCCGCTGCATCCTCTTCGCCGCCGGTTGCGCGGTGGCGTACGGGTACGTGTCGGTGCTGATGCGGGCGGTGGCCCAGCAGCTGGGCACGACCGAGCTGCTGGACATCAACCCGCTTCCGCTGCTCGGCATCGTCGTCGCGATGGTCGTCGGCGGTTGGCTGCTGCAGCACGGGTACGCCAGCGGCCCGCCGGACCTCGTGGTGGCCTGCCTGACCGTGATCGACCCGCTGGTGGCGGTGGGGCTGGGCATCGGCCTGCTCGGCGAGGCCGACCAGGTCAGCGCCTGGACCGCTGCCGGCGAGGGCCTGTGCGCCGTCGTGGCCTGCGCGGGCGTCTTCGCGCTGGCCCGCTACCACCCCGACACCCAGGAACGGAGCGAGCCCGCCGCCGCTGCGTTCTCCTCGACCACCGTGACCACTGCGACCTCAACGAACACTGTGAACGGCAGCAGTGATCCTGCCGGACCGAGTTCGACAGATCGTCCTGACGGGAGTTCCACTTGACTTCGCAACCGCCCAGCAGGCGCCCGATGCGGATCGTGGTCGGCGCGACCACTTACCCCCCCGACGTGAACGGGGCGGCGAACTTCGGCCACCGCCTGGCGACCGGGCTGTCCGGTCGCGGCCACGAGGTGCACGTCGTCTGCCACTCGACCGACCGGGAGTCGCGCTCCGAGGTCGAGGACGGCGTGACCGTGCACCGCGTCGCCTCCTACGGCTCGCCGTTCCACCCGTCGATCCGAGGCCTCCTCCCTTGGCAGGCCCGCCAGGCGGACCGGCTGATCGCCGAGATCCAGCCCGACGTCGTGCACGTGCAGTCGCACTTCTTCATCTGCCGCGGCCTGATCAACTCGGCGCTCCGCCGGGACATCGGGCTGATCGCCACCAACCACTTCATGCCGGAGAACATCTTCGGCTACTTCAAGGTCCCGGAGTTCCTCCAGCAGGCGGCCGGCCGCCTGCTGTGGCACAACCTGGTCAAGCACTACGGGAAGGCGCAGCTCGTCACCGCGCCGACCCCGCGCGCCGTCCAGCTGCTGCAGGAGAACGGGTTCACCGATCTGGCACTGCCGGTCTCCTGCGGCATCGACGTCGAGCGGTACCGGCGGCGGGCCCGGAGCTACCGCAAGCAGAACCCGGACCCGGCCGTTCGCACCGTGCTGTTCGTCGGGCGCCTCGACGAGGAGAAGCACATCGACGACCTGCTGCGGGCCATGGCGCTGCTGCGCACCGAGGTGCCGACGCGGCTGGAGATCGTCGGCAACGGCAGCCGGCGCGACGCCTTCGAGCAGCTCGCGGTGGAACTCGGCATCGCCGACCGGGTGCACTTCCACGGATTCCTCAGCGATGACGAACTCCTGGACGCCTACGCCCGCGCGGACCTGTTCTGCATGCCCAGCATCGCCGAGCTGCAGAGCCTGGCCACCATGGAAGCCATGTCGGCGGGCACCCCGGTGGTGCTGGCCAACGCCATGGCCCTGCCGCACCTCGTGCAGCCGGGCGAGAACGGCTGGCTCTACCCGCCGCGGGACGTGCACGCCCTGGCCCGGGCGATCGACGACGTGATCAGCGATCGCGCGACGATCGACCGGATGGGCGCGGCCAGCGAGCGGTTTGTGTCCCGGCACGACATCGACGAGATCCTGGGCCGGTTCGAGGCGATCTACCACCACGTGACGGACCCGGAGAGCACCGTCGAGCTCGACGAGATCCGCACCGAGCTGGCGAGCTGACCCACCATGATCGTCCCGGAACTCCAGCCCGCGGAGCGGGTGGAGCACATCAGCGGCGCCGAGCTGCACTACTGGGTCTACCGCGACCACCTCGCCGAGAGCGGTTCCACCTCGCTGGTCGCGCCGACCGAACCGGTTGACGCAGCCGAGACGGTGGTCATGGTGCACGGCCTGCGCGGTACCCACCACGGCCTGGAACTCGTCGCAGCGGGCCTGCCGGACCAGCGCGTCGTGATCCCGGACCTGCCCGGGTTCGGGGACTCCGGGCCGATGACCGGGCGACGGCACGACGTCGCCGGCTACGCGCACGTCATCACCGAACTCATCGAGCGGCTCGGCGGCCGAACCCGGCCGGTGGTGCTGCTCGGGCACTCCTTCGGCTCGATCGTGGCGTCGCACGTCGCCGCCGCCTCGCCGGAGCTCGTCCGGCGCCTGGTGCTGATCAACCCGATCTCGACGCCCGCGCTGCGCGGGCCCCGCGTGCTGCTCTCCGGGCTGACCTCCGCCTACTACACGCTGGGCAAGCGGTTGCCGCTCCGGGCCGGGCACTCGTTGCTGAGCAACAGGTGGGTCGTGCTCGCCGCGAGCCGGGCGATGACGCGGACGAAGGACAAGCAGCTGCGCGGGTTCATCGACGAGAACCACCTGCGGTACTTCAGCCGCTTCCACAGCCCGGCGCTGCTCAGCGAGACCTTCGAGGCTTCGGTGACGCACACCGTCGCGGACCACGTCGACGAGCTCGGGATGCCGGCCCTGCTGATCGCGGGGGAGTCCGACGAGATCGCGCCCCTGGCCGGCCAGCGCGCGCTGGCGGCCCGGTTCGCGGACGCCGAACTCGTGGTGATTCCGGACGTCGGCCACCTGGTGCACTACGAGACGCCGGAACCGGCGGCCGAAGCGATCCGACGATTCCTCGGAACGCCATGACCGGCCTCGGACAGCACGGGAGCGGTGCCTCCGGCCAGCGTTCGGGCGAGGCCGGGGCGGCGACGATGAACGTGTTCGTCGACGCGCGTTGGACGCGAACCGATCAGCACGACGGGATCAGCCGCTTCGGCGCGAGCTTGATCGAGGCATTGCACCACCTCCATCCGGTGACGATGTTGATCCATGACGAGCGGCAGCTGCGGCTGCTGCCGTCCGGGGTTCCGCACGTGAAGGTCAACAGCCCCTTCTCGCCGCGGGAGTTGTGGCTTTCCCGCACGCTCAACCGGCTCGGTGCGGACGTCGTGTTCAGCCCGATGCAGGTGATCGGCGGCTTCCGGCGCGACTACCGGCTCGTCCTCACGCTGCACGACCTGATCTACTACCGGCACCCGCAGCCGCCGGGTTTCCTGCCGCTGCCCGTGCGCATCGCGTGGCGGCTCTACCACAAGGCGTTCTGGCCGCAGCGGGTCATGCTCAACCGGGCGGACGCGGTGGTCACGGTCAGCGAGACGACCCGCAAGCTCATCGAGGACCACCGGCTCACCCGGCGCTCGGTGACGGTCGTCCACAATGCGCCGTCTCCGTCGTCGGGGGACGGTGCCGGCGACGAGGAGCCCGGCGTCGATTCCGCTGCGGAGCCGGGCGGGCCGCGGGAGCTTGTGTACATGGGCTCGTTCATGCCGTACAAGAACGTGGAAACGTTGATCGCGGGCATGGCTCTCCTTCCGGAACACCGGTTGCACCTGGTCAGCCGGATCGCAGCCGCGCGCGAGGCGGAATTGCGCGCGCAGCTGCCTCCGGACGCCGATGTCGTTTTCTGGCATGGCATCAGCGAAAGCGACTACCAGGCGCTGCTCCGCAGGGCGAGCGCCTTGGTGACCGCTTCGCGGGACGAGGGTTTCGGGTTGCCGATCATCGAGGCGATGAACGTGGGGACGCCGGTGGTCTGCAGCGACCTGGAGATCTTCCACGAGGTGACCGGGGGGCACGCGAGGTTCTTCGAACCGGGGTCGTCGAAGGGCTTCGCCGCCGCGGTGCGTGCCGTGGAGGATCCCCGGACGCGTGCGGATCTGATCGCCGCGGCTCGCGGTCAGGCGGCGAAGTTCACCTGGGCCAACTCCGCCGAGCGCCTGCTGGAGCTGATGCGGGACCTGGTCCGCTGAGTTCCTGCCGGGAATCGGCGCTGCGCGTGTTTCTGCGGCGGGTTCTCAGGCGTCGCCTCGGGGGGACGGCATCGGCGCTGCGCATCGGTGAATGCGCGAACGGGATGTCGTCGACGGCGTCTGAGATTCCGCCTGCGCCGCGAATTGCTGTCGAGGCAGGCTCGCCGGTCAGTGCGACCAGATCTTGATTGCTCGCGCGACGTATGCAGCCCGTGGATTCTGGGAACCCGTTGGGTACGTGCTGAATTCCGCTTCGGTGTCGCAGTCGGGATCCTGGTAGACCGTCACCGGGTGGCCGGTGTTGTTCGCGAAGGACCGCGCCTCCGCACCCTGCTGGAGCCGGACGCACTGCTCCAGCGAGGTTGCCTGGAGGCCGACCGCGTGCGACTGGCCGGTGAAGTTCTCCTCCGGCCATGTGCAGAAAGACCCTGCGGGGCAAGGGCTTTCGGGTGGCGCGGCGTAGGCCCCGCCCGCGCCGACCGCGATCGCGGTGAGGACGGACAGCACCGGGACGACTATTCTCCGGAGGCCGCTCAGCCAGACCCCTCGCCGGGCGGACGAGCGGATCGCGATTCGGCGCGACGCGGCGGAAGAAGCGCACTTGGACATGCTAAAACCCTTTCATGGGCGGATAATGAGTGGATCGCGGCCGAAATCGGCGCGCTGAAAACAAGATTCCCGAAGCCCGGATCGGAATGCCAGCGAATTTGCTGGATACACCCCGACCGGGTGGAATTCCGCGCCTGCGCGCAATGTCGCGGCGCCGCGGCGATCGGCCGGGCGGGCTGTCGGAGCGTCCCCGACTGCGGTATACAGGCACTCGGTTACCACTCGGTAGTGCGGAGGTCGGCAGTGACGTTGGACGCTGATGTCATCGTGGTGGGCGCCGGCCTGGCCGGCCTGGTCGCCGCCGCCGAGCTGGCCGACGCGGGCCGCCGGGTCGTGCTGGTCGACCAGGAACCCGAAGCCTCCCTGGGCGGCCAGGCGCACTGGTCGTTCGGCGGCCTGTTCCTGGTGGACTCCCCGGAACAGCGCAGGCTGGGCGTCCGCGACTCCCACGAGCTGGCCCTCCAGGACTGGCTCGGCTCCGCCGGGTTCGACCGGCCCGAGGACCACTGGCCCCGGCAGTGGGCGGAGGCCTACGTGGACTTCGCCGCCGGGGAGAAGCGCTCCTGGCTGGTCGAGCAGGGAGTGCGGTTCTTCCCGCTGGTGCAGTGGGCCGAGCGCGGCGGTCACCTGGCGACCGGGCACGGCAACTCCGTGCCGCGGTTCCACGTCATCTGGGGCACCGGCCCCGGGGTGCTCGCCCCGTTCATCCGCCGCGTGCGAGAGGCCGCCGAGCGCGGCCTGGTGACGTTCCGGTTCCGGCACCGCGTCAGCGAGCTGATCACCAGCGGCGGAGCGGTGACCGGCGTGCGCGGCGAAGTGCTCGTGCCGAGCGCGGTGGAGCGCGGGCAGCCGAGTTCTCGCGACGTGGCAGGCGATTTCGAGCTGCACGCGCAGGCCGTGGTCGTCGCGTCCGGCGGCATCGGCGGGAATTTCGACCTGGTGCGCCGGAACTGGCCCGAGCGCTACGGCGAGCCGCCGAAGGAGATGATCGCCGGCGTGCCCGACCACGTGGACGGGCGGATGCTGGAGGTGGTGTCCCGCACGGGCGGGCACATCATCAACCCGGACCGGATGTGGCACTACACCGAGGGGATCCGCAACTACGCGCCGATCTGGAGCAAGCACGGCATCCGGATCCTGCCCGGCCCGTCGTCGCTGTGGCTGGACGCGCAGGGCAGCCGGCTGCCCTCGCCGCTGTTCCCGGGCTTCGACACCCTCGGCACGCTGGAGCACATCGTGCGGACCGGCCACGACTACACCTGGTTCGTGCTCAACCGGCGCATCATCAGCCGCGAGTTCGCGCTGTCCGGCTCCGAGCAGAACCCGGACCTGACCGACCGCAGCATCCGCAAGCTGCTGCAGCGCGGCGGCGGTGCCACGCCGGGGCCGGTCGCCGAGTTCGTCCGCCGCGGCTCCGACTTCGTCGTCCGGCGCACCGTGCCGGAGCTGGCGCGCGGGATGAACGACCTGGTCGGCGAGCCGCTGATCGACGCGGCCGCGCTGGAACGCGAGATCGTCGCCCGGGACCGCCAGGTCGAGTCGGGGCTGGGCAAGGACGAGCAGGTCATCGCCATTCGCGCGGCCCGCCGCTACGTGGTCGACCGGATGATCCGGGTCGCCGAGCCGCACCGGCTGCTGGACCCGGCCGCCGGGCCGCTGATCGCGGTGCGGCTGTCCATCCTGACCCGCAAGACGCTGGGCGGGCTGGAGACCGACCTGTCCGGCCGGGTCCTGCAGGCCTCGGGCGAGCCGCTGCCCGGGCTCTACGCGGCCGGGGAGGTCGCGGGCTTCGGCGGCGGCGGTGTGCACGGGTACCGGGCCCTGGAGGGCACGTTCCTCGGCGGCTGCCTGTTCTCCGGCCGGCAGGCCGGGCGAGCGGCCGCCGCTGCCGTCGGCTAGCCCTGCTGACCTGCGGAGTTCGCCCGGCTCGCGGACAATCGGATCATGCGAGATCCGGCCGAGTCGGGCCCGTTGGTGCTGCGGATCGGGCGCGAGGAGCTGCTGATCCGGCGGCGGTACGAGGTCATCAGCATCGTCAACGACTTCCTGATCGCCGTCTGGTTCGCCGTCGGCAGCCTGCTGTTCTTCCACGAGTCCACGGCGACCGCGGGCACCTGGCTGTTCCTGCTGGGCAGCTGCGAGCTCGCGGTGCGGCCGGTGATCAGGCTCGCGCGGCACGTGCGCCTGCGTCGGTTGCGACCGGCCGGGCTGCGCGGATCTGATCAGGATTTCTGACCCGCCCATTCCCGGCGGCCGAATGCGACTCGATCACAGGAAGCAGCCGCTGACGAATCCGGTGACGCGGGTGCGGCGATTCGTGACGTCGAACCATTCCGAATTCGCGGATCCGTCCGGGCAGCGGACGGATTCCCCGCGGGTCGCCTGGCGAATGTTGACGTCGTCGCCGGGATTTCCCACGCCGCGTGCGGCGCTGCCGGTATCAGGTGCCGAGCGGATCAGCACCCCGGGCTCGCGGAAGTCGCCCGACCGGCCGTGGGAAGCCTTCTGGACCAGATCGACCAGGCCGTTCTTGACTTCGGCCGCGATGATGACGACCTGGGTGCCCAGGCCGGACATGGGCAGGACGGCGGCGGTGACCGCAGCGAGCAGTGCATTGCGAACCGTTCGCATGGAATACCCCCCGATTCGCCCGCCGGATCGCTTCCCATTGCCCCCTGCTATTGCCGAAGCGCCCCGATGGCGGGCAGTTCCATTTTATGGAGAATTGCGGCCGCCCGGCAGTATCCGATTGGGTAGAGCGCAATCGAGCACGGCGGCCGGACGGCCGGTGACCCATGGCGATCGGGCACCCGGCGGAGCCCACCTGTGGGTTAGCACCGGTCGGGTCACCGCTGCGGTGCGTGCAGACGAAGACGGCCCCGGGACACCGAGGTCCTGGGGCCGTTCGCCAGCGTTTCCAATTGGTCATGCGCAAGTCGGGGGTCCAGGAGTCCAGACGGCGTCTGGAGGTTCCGCCGCCCGCACCGCTCCGCAGAAAGAGCCTGGAAGTCCAGGGACGCTCAGCCGGCCCGGGAGCCGATGCCGGTCAGGGCGCGGACCTCCATCTCCGCCTGGCGGTCCTCGTCGACCGCTTCCTTGCCGACGAAGGTGCCGATGATGCCGCAGATGAACGAGACCGGGATGGACACGATGCCCGGGTTCTTCAGCGGGAAGAAGGCGAAGTCCACGCTCGGGATGATCGAGTCCGGCGAGCCGGACAGCACCGGCGAGAAGATCACCAGCAGCAGGCAGGAGCCGAGCCCGCTGTAGATGCCCCACAGCGTGCCGGTGGTGTTGAACCGCTTCCAGAACAGCGAGTACAGCAGCGTGGACAGGTTCGCCGAGGCGGCGAACGCGAACGCCAGGCCGACCAGGAACGCGATGTTCTGCCCGATGACGAGGATGCCGCCGAGGATCGAGGCCACGCCGATCACCAGCGCCGTCAACCGGGCCACCCGCACCACGGAGTCCGAGTCGATGTCGCCGCGGCGGATCACGTTGGCGTAGATGTCGTGCGCGAACGACGCCGATGCGGTCAGCGTCAACCCCGCCACCACCGCCAGGATCGTGGCGAAGGCGACCGCGGCGATGATGCCCAGCAGCACCGTGCCACCGATCCGGTAGGCGAGCAGCGGGGCGGCGGAGTTCTCCGCGCCCGGCGCGCCGAGGATCGCGTCCGTGCCCACCAGCGCGGACGCGCCGTAGCCGATGACCAGGGTGCAGATGTAGAACGTCGCCACCACCCAGGTCGACCAGACCACGGAGCGACGGGCCTCGCGGGCGTTGGGCACGGTGTAGAACCGCATCAGCACGTGCGGGAGGCCGCCGGTGCCGAGCACCAGGGCCATCGACAGCGACACGAAGTCCAGTTTGGTCAGTTCGGACTTCCCGTACTGGACGCCCGGGGCGAAGATGTCGCGGCCGTGCGGGTTGTTCTCGGCGGCGTGCTGCAGCAGGTTCGTGAAGCTGTAGCCGAACTTGCCGAGCAGGAAGATTGTGATCATCAATACCGACAGCAGCAGCATGGCGGCCTTGATGATCTGCACCCAGGTGGTGCCCTTCATGCCGCCGACCAGCACGTAGATCATCATGATCGCGCCGACCGCGGCGATCACCAGGGCCTGGCCGAACTTGCCGTGCACGTTGAGGAGCAGGGCGACCAGGCCGCCCGCGCCGGCGATCTGGGCGATCATGTAGATGATCGTGATGGCCAGCGTCGAGGACGCCGCCGCGGCCCGCACCGGGCGCTGGCGCATCCGGAAGCTGAGCACGTCGCCCATGGTGAAGCGGCCGGTGTTGCGGGTGCGCTCGGCGAGCAGCAGCAGGTTGATCAGCCAGGCGACCAGGAAGCCGATGGAGTACAGGAAGCCGTCGTAGCCGTAGACCGCGATCGCCCCGGCGATGCCCAGGAACGACGCGGCCGACAGGTAGTCACCGGAGAGCGCGATGCCGTTCTGCACACCGCTGAACGAGCTGCCCGCGACGAAGTAGTCGCTGGAGGTGCCCCGGTTGCTCACCCGGTACACGATGAACAGCGTGATCAGCACGAACGCCGCGAAGACGCTGGTGTTGATGATCGCGTTGTCGGCCGGGATCAGCTGCGGTTCGTTCACTGGTCGGACTCCCCAGCGTCCTGTCGGATCCGGTCGACCTCGGGGTCGATGCGGCGGCGGGCGAACCGGACGTAGAGCGTGGTCAGGCCCAGGGTGGTGACGAACTGGCCGACACCCATGACCAGGCCGACGTTGATCTCGCCGATGAGCGGCTGGGCCATGAATTCCCGGGCATAGGCGGCGATCGCCACGTACCCGAGGTACCAGATCAGGAAAAACGCCGTAGCCGGGAAAATGAACCATTTCAGTCGGCGGCGCAGGTCGCGGAATTCCGGGCTCTGCTGGATAGCGGCGAAATCAGGACGTTCGTTAGTCGCGCGAACGGAGCTCTTGTCGATTCCACCGAAGGCCACCCGCGGATTTCCGGGCTGATCGCGGGGGCCGCCGCGCAGCGCGGATTGCGTTGCGTTGCTCATGCATCCTTCCTGGAACTTCGCGGTTGGCCGCTCGGCTGAAGGCCTGGCGGTGGCGGGGAATTCTAACCACGTGTCGCGCGAGATCGACAGTGTGGTGATCCCCACGTGGTTTCGGCGGTTGCGGAGCGGCTCGCGGGCCTCGGCGAGGTCGGTCGACGACGCTTGGTTACTGTCCGGTATTGGCAGGTCAGAGGTTTGGCTTCGGCGCTTATGATCTTGTTGACCAGGTCTTTTGCGCTGCTCGCGACCAAAGTGGATTACTCCGCTCTAGGCTGAACGAGTGAAAAAGCCGCCGGGTGCGGAGTGGGGTTCGAACACTCGGTGTTACATCGCCTGATTGTCGTAGCGGAATGGGAAAAAGCCCCCGGTGCTATCCGCGGTTCTGGGCCTTATAGTGCTTGGGCACTGAAAGACAGTCGCGCGATCTGGAAGGTCACGGTTCGGTACCAGTGTTCGAAATGCGCCAACCGGGGACGCTCGTCGTTACTCTGAGTGAATCTGATCACGCATTGGTACGGTGCCGTGCCGTAAGCCGATTCCGGGCGTCGGGTGGTGCTCGACCGCGGCTGGATTTCACCCCCGACAGCCCAGACGACGATTGCGGGACCGCACGCATGCGCCGTTCTCCAACGCATTGTTCGCCCGAGAGGGTCCAGACCTTGGTTGACCTGCACGAGACCCAGAGCTCGCAGCCTGGAGAGCGCTCGTGACCGCGGGTGGATTCGAGCGGGTGCGCGACAACGTCGTGCAGTGGCGCAACTGGTCGCTGCCGACGAAGCTGGGCGCGGTCGTGCTGGTGCCGGTCATCTTCGCGATCACGCTCGGTATCGGGCAGATCCGGTGGCAGGTCGACCGGGCCGCCGAGTACGGCCGCGTCGCGGACGTGCTGAACGCGGTCGACCAGATCGAGCCGCTGCTCGTCGGGGTCCAGCACGAGCGCACCCGATCCGTCGAGTTCCTGGTCGGCGACGGCGAACTCGCCGCGGCCGAGGAGCCGGCCGCCGCGGTGGACCGGGCGGTCGCCGACCTTGGACAGATCCTGGCTTCGCCCGACGTCGACACCGGCGTCATCGCCGACCGCTACGGCGAGCTCCGGCCCCTGCTGGACGGGCTCGGGCAGCTCCGCCAGCAGATCCGCGAGCACCGGATCAGCCCGGCCAAGGCGATCGGCGACTACACCCGCGTGATCAACTCGGTGCTGGCCCTCGACCGCGCGCTGAGCAGCAGCGTCGCCGACCGGAGCCTGTCCAGCACGGCGACCGCACTGCAGGACATGCTGGGCCTGACCGAAGAAGTGCGGCTGCAGCAGGCCTGGGTGCTGACCGGGCTGACCGAGGCCGACATCGAATCGGTGGCGCTGGAGAACCTGAGCGGTTCGCGGGCCCGCCTGCTCAGCAAGATCGGCGATGCTCGTTCCACCGTCGCCGCGTACTGGCAGCAGCGGCTGGACCAGACGCTCACCGCCCCGGCGATCGTGGATCGCAACCGGATGCTCGATGCGATCGTGCGCGAGAGCACCGACAACATCTTCTCCGGCGGGTTCTCGGTGCAGCGCGACGCCTGGAACGCCGCCACCGAAGCTTCGGTCGCGCTGATCGACCAGGGTCACGACGACCTCGCGGCCGACGTGCGCGCCACCGCTTCGCAGCTGGAGGACGAGGCCAGCAACGCCGCCGGCTGGGACTCGGTGCTGCTGCTGTCCGCGCTGATCGCCGCCGCCGCGATCATCATCGTGATCGCCCGGCAGCTGCTCGGCTCGCTGCGCGACCTGCGCAGCAGCGCGCTGGACGCCGCGGAGTACGAACTGCCCGCGGCGGTGTCCAGCATCCGGCAGGGCCGGATCGCCGACGCCGTCGTCGAACCGTTCCCGGTGGACACCACCGACGAGGTCGGCCAGCTGGCCCGCGCCTTCGACGAGGTGAACCAGCAGGCGCTGCGGCTCGCGGTGGAGCAGGCGGACCTGCGGCGCGGCTACGGCGAGGTGTTCATCAGCATCTCGCGGCGCAGCCAGAGCCTGCTGGAACGGCAGCTGCGGCTGTTCGAGCAGCTGGAGCAGGACGAGGAAGACCCGGACCAGCTCGCGCGGTTGTTCCAGCTGGACCACCTGGCCACCCGGATGCGGCGCAACAACGAGAACCTGATGGTCCTCTCGGGCAGCGACCTGGCGCGCCGCTTCACCCAGCCCACCGACATGGCGGACGTGCTGCGCGCCGCCGTGTCCGAGATCGAGCAGTACCCGCGGGTCGTGGTGCAGCCGCCGCCGGCGGTCAAGCTGCGCGGGCACACCGCCAGCGACCTGGTGCGGCTGGTCGCCGAGCTGCTGGACAACGCGGCCAACTTCTCCGCCCCGGACACGACCGTCACGGTGTCGAGCTACCAGTCCGGCGACGGCACGGTGGTGCTCGACGTGCTGGACCAGGGCATCGGCATCGGGCACGAGGAGATCGCCCGGGCCAACGAGCAGCTGGCCCACGCGGACGAGGACGACCTCGGCACCTCGCGGCGGATGGGGTTGTACGTCGCCGGACGGCTGGCGGTTCGCCACGGCGTCGGCGTCGAGCTGCACGGCGGGCCGGACGTCGAGGGCGTTCGGGCGACCGTGATGATCCCGGCCGAGCACGTCGTCTCGGTCGAATCCGGGCCGGCCCTGCAGCCCACGGCGACACCGCCGGGGCAGCGCAACGGGCACTCGCACACCGAACTGCCGACGTCCGGTGTGCTGCCGCGTCGCGGTGCGCAGCCCGAACCGGCGCAGGACAGCTCGCCGTGGCAGGAACCGGCGTCGGCAAGCCTCTTCGAGCCCGGTCCCACCCGGGAGGAATCGCCGACGGAGCACCTCTTCGACGCGCCGATCGACATCCCGCAGCAGCCGCGCGCGGTGTCCTCGGACCTGGGCGTCGACTGGCCGGATGCCGAGCCGCCAGCGGAGCGGCCCGCGCCGGAGGCGCCGCTGTTCACCGAGGCATCGACCCAGTGGTTCCAGCCGGCCGGCGAGAACCCGTACGCGAAGGAGCGGGCCGCCGCCGACGATTTCGGCTGGCCCGACGCGGAGGGCGAACCGGCGGGCTTCCCGTCGAGCTCGGACTTCCCGCCGGACGACCGGCAGCCGGAGGAGCCGTCGCTCACCTCGTCCGGGCTGCCGCGCCGCGTGCCGCGCGGGCAGCAGCAGCCGGAACCGCCGACCGACAGGCCCTCCCGCAGCGCGGAGGACATCAGCCGGCGGCTGGCCCAGAACGGGGTCCAGTTCGGGCACCCCGCCGACGTGCCTGTGGAAACGCCCGCGGAGACCTCCGGGGCGGGTTCCTGGTTGTCGGAGCCCGCACAGCAGGACCCGTGGACGGAGCCGGCCGGATCGGACGGCCCGGCGGCCGCCGAATCATCGTGGATCCCGGACACCTCCGGGGCGGACGCCTGGAACTTCGCCGCCGACAAGGCGCGCGAGGCGGCGGAGGCCGCGGCGAACCCGCAGCCGGCGTCGTTCACCCAGGCGGGCCTGCCGCGCCGGACCCCGAAGGCGCACCTCGTGCCGGGCAGCGTGACGAACGCCGAGCGTCCGGTCGAGGCCGAACCCTTCCAGCGCGACGCGGATCAACTCCGCGGCCGACTGGCCGACTTCCAGAGCGGTATCAGTCGTGGTCGGCATCGAGCAACCGACGAGGGCTGACATGGATTCCGCAGCGCGAAGGCGTGATCACCGCGGCAACGAACAGGAGGTTGCATGACTGCTCAGGAGATGATTTCCCGCAGGTTCGGCTGGCTGATCACTGACTTCACCGAGCGCGTGGC
The DNA here is from genome assembly GCF_056431445.1 of Saccharopolyspora sp. NPDC045941. NCBI lineage: Bacteria > Bacillati > Actinomycetota > Actinomycetes > Pseudonocardiales > Pseudonocardiaceae > Saccharopolyspora > Saccharopolyspora sp. NPDC045941. The sequence goes on along the minus strand of NZ_JBWKKU010000020.1, from coordinate 9,968 downwards.
CGGTGTGGCGCACGCGATCGTGGTGTCCGCCGACGGCCTGGTGCTGACCGCCTCGGCGAAGTTGCCCAGGGACCGGGCCGATCAGCTGGCCGCGGTCGCCTCTGGGCTGCTGAGCCTCACCCAGGGCTCGGCGAAGTGCTTCGAGGCCGGACGAGTGGTTCAGACGATTGTCGAGATGCAGCGCGGCACCTTGCTGCAGATGGGCATCAGCGACGGCTCGTGCCTGACCGTGCTCGCCGCCCCGCAGTGCGACATGGGACTGGTCGCCTACGAGATGACCATGCTCGTGGAGCGCGTCGGCCAGATGCTCACCCCGGAGATCCGGTCGCAGCTTCAGGGGGCGCCGAACGCGTTCACCGGCCAACTGGTGTGAGGATGCGATGAGTAGACGCTCTGAATATCCACGGCAGGGCCGAAGACGGGACAACTCGGGAGACGACAGCTTCGCCCACGTCGTCAACGGGTTCACCTTCGGCAGCGGGCGCAAGAAGCGCAAGCGCGACGAGCCGCAGGAACAGCCCGTCGAGTATTACCAGGACCAGTACGACGACGGGTACGAGGACCAGTACGGCGACTACGGCCATCACGACCGGCAGGAGCCGTACCCGGACGAACCCGTCGAGCCGGAGGCGCCGGCCGCGTCCAGCATCCGCTCCTACACCTGGACCGGCGGGCGCACCAGGTCGAACCACAAGCTGGAGCTGGAAACCCTGGTCTCCACGGGAGACGTGTACCAGCAGGGCGCGGCGGTCCGGCTGGAGCACCAGTCGATCGCCGAGCTGTGCCAGCACCCCAGGTCGGTGGCGGAGGTGGGGGCGCTGTTGTCCGTGCCGATCGGGGTCGCCCGCGTGCTCCTGGCCGACATGGCCGAACTGGGGTTGATCACCGTGCACCAGACGGTGAGCGAAAGCGGTAGCGCACCACACATGGTGTTGATGGAAAGGGTTTTGAGTGGACTCCGTCGGCTATAGCGCGCCCCAGCTCGGCTCCGCGCCGCCGCAGGCCGTCAACCAGGGCAGCACCACGTCGACGTCGGCGAAGATCGTCGTCGCGGGTGGTTTCGGGGTCGGCAAGACGACGTTCGTCGGGTCGGTGTCGGAGATCGTGCCGTTGACCACCGAGGCGGTGATGACGGAGGCCAGCCGCGGCGTCGACGACCTCGGCGCCACGCCGAACAAGACGACCACCACGGTGGCGATGGACTTCGGCCGGATCTCGCTGGCCTCCGACCTGATCCTGTACCTGTTCGGCACGCCCGGGCAGCAGCGGTTCTGGTTCATGTGGGACGACCTGGTGCGCGGCGCGATCGGCGCGGTCGTGCTGGTGGACACCCGGCGGCTGGCCGACTCGTTCTCGGCGATCGATTTCTTCGAGGACCGCGGGCTGCCCTACCTGGTCGGCGTCAACCTGTTCGACGGCCAGATGCTGCACTCGATCGAACAGGTCCGCGAGGCCATGGCGATCGGCCCGAACGTGCCGATCGGGCCGTGCGACGCCCGGGACCGGGAGTCGACCAAGCGGACCCTGATCGCGCTGGTCGAGCACGCCATGCGGCACTGGACCTCTCGGCAGCCCGGCTGATCCAGGCACGAGATCGGGGGTGTTCCGGGCAACCGCCCGGAACACCCCCGACTCGTTCTTCAGACCTTGCGGGCGACGCCGCCGAGGAGGTTGTACTCGGCGTCGGACGGCTCGGTGAGGCGCGGGCCGTCGGGCCACCAGTCGAAGAGGTACGACAGGCCCGGCTCGACCATTTCGAGCCCGCAGAACAGATCCTGGATCTCGTCCCGCTTGCGGTAGTAGCAGCTGCTCATCATCGAGTTGAACCGCAGCTGGGACTCCGTCGCGAGCGTGGCCCGCGAGCTGCCGTCGGCCGGGTTGTGCAGGTGCGAGATCGCGAGGTAGGAGCCCGGCGCCAGCGCGTCGACGTAGGCCGACATGATGCCCTGCGGATCCTCGTCGTTGGTGACGTGGTGCAGGGTGTTGCACTGGATCAGCGCCACCGGGCGGCTCAGGTCCAGGTACTTGGTCACCACCGGGTCGGACAGGATCTCCGCGGGATTGCGCAGGTCGCCGACCGCGAAGTGGGTGTAGTCGTTCTCCTCCAGCAGCGCGCGGCCGTGCGCCGCGACCGACGGGTCGTTGTCGAAGTAGACCACCCGGGCCTCGGCGTTGAGCCGCTGCGCCGCCTGGTGGGTGTTCTCCGCGGTGGGCAGCCCGGAGCCGAGGTCGAGGAACTGGTCGATGCCGGCGTGGCCGGACAGGAACCGGACCACGCGGATCAGCCACGCCCGGCACTGCCTGCCGACCTGCACCGCCTCGGGGGCTATCTTCTGGATCTGCTGCAGGACTTGCCGGTCCACCTCGAAGTTGTCCTTGCCACCGACGAAGGCGTCGTAGACCCGCGCGATGCTGGGCTTGGTGGTGTCGATCTGCGGCCTGTCAGCAGTTGCCATGGGGAAGGGTCCGCTCGGTCCGGGGTCGAAACGATCAAGAGCAGGGTATTCCGCCGAATGCGCCAGGTAAACACCTGTTACTGATCGACTTCGGTGATCCGGACGCCGTGGTCGGCATCCGGCTCAGCGAACTCCAGCAGCCGGCGGCCTTCCGCCTCGATGGCGTCGGCGTCCTCTTCGGACAGCTTCCGGTACGGCTCGACCAGGAGCGTCGCGGAGTTCTTCCGCCGGTCGATCCGCCAGGCGCCGTGCAGGAAGCCGTCGACCAGGATCGTGCCCGGCAGCACGGCGTTCTTGACGGCGAACAGGCGCTTGCGGTCGTCCTCCCGCATGACGCGGGTGCGGTCCTTGTGCGAGAGCAGCAGGTTGTCGAACGGCGGCAGGAAGCGCGGCGGGCTGGGCACGTCGGGATCGGGGCGGGGCGCGTCGGGGAGGTCGAGCAGCTCGCGGCCGTTCTCGTCGCGGAAGCTGCGCAGATCCAGCTTCGACGCGACCGCCTTCAGACCCGTGAGGCCGGACCAGGTCTGCATGTCCGCGACCGTGGCCGGGCCGAAGGCCGCGAGGTAGCGGCGCAGGACGTCTTCCGGCGCGGGCTCCGTGTCCAGCGGTCGCCCGAGCCAGGTTTCGGCCGTCGCATAGGTCGGCTGGCCGCTGCGACCCCAGATCGCGCGCGGCGGGACCTGCACCAGCGGCAGCAGGCTGCGGACCGCGTGCGCCAGCGACGCCGGCTTCCGGTCCGGCCACCGCTCGGCGAGCAGCGGGCCGAGCTGGGCGGCCGTCCGGGGCTGCTCGTCGAGCAGTTCCCGGGCAGCGGCGGCGAGCTCGGCGTGGTCCAGCTCCGCGATCTCGTCCCGGTGCTGGTTGTTCGTGCGCAGGCCGCGATCCATGATCGGCTGCACCAGCGGGCGCAGCAGCAGGCAGTCGGCGGCGGAGACCAGGTGGACGGTGCCGCGCATCAGCACGATGCGGACCACGCTGCGGTCCAGCAGCCGTTGTGCCAGGTCGTCGGGCCGGAACCCGGCGATTCGGGTCCACAGGCCGAAGTACGGCGGGAACGGCGCCTGCGCCTGCATCCCGACGAGGTGGTCGATCACCTCCACCGCGGACCGCTCGGAGCGGCGCAGCAGCAGTTGCCGCTCCAAGGTCGCGCGGTTCAGCTCGCGCAGGCTCAGCACCGTCATCGTTTTCCTCTCGCCGGGGGCCGACCTTATGTCGTGGGACCGACGGGTTCGCCTCGATGGGCGGCGCGAACAGGCCGTTCGTGCCGGTGCGAGGCGGGCGGGGACGCCGATGGCAGACTTGCGGCGATGAGCGGAGCGGTATTGGTCCTCGGGGGCCGCAGCGAAATCGGTGTGGCGGTGGCGGAGCGCCTCGTCAAGCGCGGGCACGGCACCGTGGTGCTGGCGGCGCGGCGGTCGGCGGACCTGGACGCCGAGGAGGCCGCGCTCCGCGAGGCCGGGGCCACCGACGTGGCGCGGGTGGAGTTCGACGCCTCGGACGTGGACAGCCACGCGGAGCTGCTCCGCGGCATCGTCGACCGGCACGGGCCGATCGCCGTCGCGGTGACCGCCTTCGGCTTGCTCGGCGACCAGGAGCGGGCTGAGCGGGACGCGGCGCACGCGATCGACATCGTGCACGTCGACTACGTCGCGCACATCAGCGTGCTGACGCACCTGGCGAACCTGCTGCGCGAGCAGGGCAGCGGCGAGATCGTCGTGTTCTCGTCGGTCGCCGGCGTGCGGGTGCGGCGCGCGAACTACGTCTACGGGTCGGCGAAGGCCGGGCTCGACGGGTTCGCCAACGGGCTGTCCGACGCGCTGGTCGGCAGCGGCGTGCGGTTGCTGATCGTGCGGCCGGGGTTCGTCATCGGCCGGATGACCCGGGGCATGAGCCCCGCGCCGTGGTCCAGCACGCCCGACCAGGTCGCGGATGCGACGGTCAACGCCCTGCGGCGGGGGCGGCGAGTGGTGTGGGTGCCGCCGATCCTGCGCTGGGTGTTCGCGGTGATGCGGCTGGTGCCGCAGGCGATCTGGCGCCGCATGCCCCGCTGATCCTCGGTCTCGTCCCACGCGGCTGCGCCTGCCGCACGGGTGCGGTTTCAGTGAGGTTTTTCCAACCTCGTTTCGCGTGGCGGTGACCTCGTCGGGTGGTGGGGTTCTGGTGCATGGCCGCAATTTCCATTGAAATTGAACCTTCGATTTCAATGGAAATTGCGTCAGTACCCGGCGTCGGTTCGGTATCCGCAGGTCGCAGGCCGTGCGTGTTTCTTGCTGCTTTGGCGGCACAACGTGCTTATGGGTGCTGACCTGCGGGGATGTCCGCGTTCACGTCAGGCCCTGGGCCGTTGCGTCGATCGCGAGGAGATCGCGGAGGGCCTTGGTGCCCGGATCGGTCAGGCGAACCGCTCGGCCCGTGCCGATCCGCTTGATCCAGCCGTTGTCCAGGAAGCTGCGCAGGAGGTGGGCTCCGGCCGCTCCGGCCAGGTGGGAGCGGCGCTCCGTCCAGTCCAGGCAGGCTCGGGCCAGCGGGCGCCGGGTGCCGGTGAGGTCCGCGGCGGGGATGCCGAGGGTGCCGGTCAGCCAGTCCACGCCCGCCTCGGTCATCGCGAACCCACCGGCCTGGTCGAGCAGGCCCGCGGCGGTCATGCCGTCGGCGATCGCGACCCCGATCCGGCCGGCCAGGTGGTCGTAGCAGGTTCGGCCCCTGGCCAGGGCCGCCGAGGCGCCGACCGCGCGCAGGCCGCGCGGCTGCTCCCGGCTCGGCCCCAGGTGGCCGATGAACGCCTCCAGCAGGTCCGCCGCCTGCGAGTTCGCGAGCTGGACGTACCGGTGCCGTCCCTGCCGGCGCTCGACCAGCAGCCCGCCCGCGACCAGCCGGTTCAGGTGCTCGCTGGCCGTCGACGCGGCGACCCCGGCGTGCGCGGCGAGCTCGGTCGCCGTCCAGGCCCGGCCGTCGAGCATCGCCAGGCAGAACGCGGCACGGGTCGTGTCGGCCAGCAGCCCGGCCAGTTGCGCGACATCGCGTGCCATCGTCATGCGGTCATCCTGCAACACCGACGGTTCGGCGGCTGCCGAACCGTCCCGGTCCTATGGTGCGGGCATGTTCCGAGAATTCCACGCGCTGCACCACGCTGACGCCCCGCTGCTGCTGCCGAACGCCTGGGACTTCGCCTCTGCTGCGGCGCTGGTCGAGGCCGGTTTCGAGGCGATCGGCACGACGAGCCTCGGCGTTGCCGCGGCCCAAGGCCTGCCGGACGGCGAGGGGCGCACGCGCACGCAGACGATCGAACTCGCCCGTCGCCTGGCGGACCTGCCGCGGCCGGTGACCGTCGACATCGAGTCGGGCTTCGGCGGTGGCCCCGGCGAGGTCGCGGAGCTGGCCGCGGAACTGGCCGCAACGGGCATCGCCGGGATCAACCTCGAAGACGAGCTCGGCGATCCCGCGCGTCATCAAGAACTGATCGGCGCGGTGAAGGAGCGGGTGCCGGATCTGTTCCTCAACGCCCGCACCGACACCTACTGGCTGGGCGACGAACCGTCGCTGGCCGACACGATCGACCGCGCGAAGCGCTACGTCGGCGCTGGTGCGGACGGCGTCTTCGTGCCGGGCATGGCGGCGGACGACGACATCCGCGCGCTGCGGGACGCGATCGACGTGCCGATCAACATCCTCTTCCAGCCGGGACAACGCATCGAGCACCTCGCGGAGCTCGGCGTCCAGCGCATCAGCACGGGCTCGCTGCTGTACCGCGCCGCGCTGCACGCAGCGGTCACCACGGCGCGCAGCGTCCGCGACGGTGCGCCCCTGGCGACTGGCGTCCCCGCTTATTCGGTTGTGCAGGACTACGCGATCGGTGGCCGTCGGCGGGGTTCCGGCGGCTTCCAGTGACCTCCGTCCGGGCCGGTCCAGCGCTCGACCCCGGCGCCGAGGTAGTTGCGGAACCAGCTCGCGGCCAGCTCCGCGACCTGGTCCAGCGCGCCGGGCTCCTCGAAGAGGTGACCGGCGTGCGGCACGATCTCGATCTTGATGTCCGTCAGCGGCAGCGACGTGAGCAGCTCGGCCGCCTGCCGGTTCAGGTTGAGCACCTCGCGGTCGTCGCCGCCGACGATCAGCAGCGTCGGCGCCTGCACCGATGCCAGCCCCTCGCCGCCGAGATCCGGGCGGCCGCCGCGCGACACCACGGCGGCGACGCGGTCCGGTCGCCGGGCGGCGGCCTTCAGCGCGGCGGCCGCGCCGGTGCTGGCGCCGAACAGCCCGATCGGCATGCGCCTGGTGGCCGACCACTCGTCGAGCTGGTCGATCGCGGGCACCAGCCGCTCGGCGAGCAGCTCGATGTCGAAGCGCAGTTCGTGGGTCCGCTGGTCGAACTTCGCCTCCTCCGGGGTGAGCAGGTCCAGCAGCAGGGTGCCGAATCCGGAGTACTGCAGCGACTCCGCTACCGCGCGGTTGCGGGGGCTGTGCCGGGAGCTCCCGGAACCGTGCGCGAAAAGAACCACCGCCCGGGCAGGCGGTGGCACCACGAGATCCCCTTCGAGGTCGCCCTTGGGGGTCTTGACGATCACCGGCTCGGTTGCGACTTGAACCATGTGAGCCTCCTCCAGTTCCGCAAGCTCCGACTACCCCGACCCGCGTGCGCCGACACGCGTACGCCGCTGATCGACCACTTCGGCTGGTGCACCGTGACGTCCGTGAGCGCTTCGGTGCGCTATGGCACCCCAAAGCGCTCGCGGGACTGCCCTGCCTAGCCCTCGGCGAGGGTGACCGCGCGGCAGGCCAGGTGCAGGGCCAGGCGCTCGTCGCGGTGGCTCAGGTCGACCGCGAGGAGGCGCTCGATCCGTTCGACGCGGGCCGCGACCGTGTTGCGGTGCACGCCGAGCACCGCCGCCGTCTCCGCGATCGACGACTCCGCGTCCAGGTAGGTCGCCAGGGTGCGGATCAGGTCGCCGGGTTGGCCGCGCAGCGGCGCGATGAGCGTGCGGGCCGCCGGTTCGAAGGTGTCCGTGCGGGTCCACTCCAGCAGCAGCTGGGCCATGCCGAGCTGGTCGACGTGCAGGAACCGGCCGGACTCCGGGCGGGTCCTGGCCATCCGCGCGGCGTCGGTGGCCTCGGCGATCGTCGTCGCCAGCCCGTCCGCCTGCGGGTGCGGGCGACCGACTCCCATGTGCGCGTCCAGCGTCCGCTGCAGCTCGTGGGTGGCGGCTCGCAGCTGGGCAGCCAGTGCTCGCACCCGGTCGGCCGTCGGCTCCTGGTCGAAGGTGACCCAGCCGGTCCAGCCGTCGCCGTGCTCGACCACCACCGCGTCGACGCCCTCGGCGTGCAGCACCCGCTCCACTTCCCGGCCGCGCGCGACGGTGTCCACTGTGGATTGGGTGCCGATCCGGATGCCGACGTGCCAGCCGCCGAGCCCCCAGCCCGCGTCCGCCGCGCGACGGCGCAGGTCGGCGGTCGGCTCGTCGTCCAGACGCAGCAGGTCGCTCAGCAGCGCGGCCCGGGACCGGGCGTCGCGTTCGAGTTCGAGCCGGTTGGCGAGCAGCCAGCGCTGCACCGCCGCGGCGGCGACCGACAGAGCAGGCGGCACGATGTCCGCCCGCGCCGCGTTGGCGTCGGGCAGCTCGGCGGTCAGCCAGAGCGTCGGTCGAGCTGCGTCGGGGAGCAGCACCGGGTGCGCGAGCAGCACGCTGCCGTCGAGCTCGATGCGCTGCGGAACCGGCTCGTGCACGCGGACTTCGTTGGTGTGGGGGAGTTTTCCGGCGAGCAGCGTGCCGCTGTCGTCGAGCAACGCGACCGGCGCGTCCAGCAGACCGTTCAACGTCGCGACGATCTCCTCGGGCGAGCGGATGCGCGAGCCGAGCGCCTCGTGGGTCGCCAGCACCAGGTCCGCGCGGTCGAGCGCGGGAGCCGCCAGCAGGAGCCGGGCGGAGATCAGCAGGTCCAGCGGCGATGCGGCGGCCGCCAGCAGCGGGATGCCGAGCCGGTCGGCGAGCAGCCGGGTGGTTTGCAGCAGCTCCCCGGCCGGCAGCAGCACACCCGCGCCACCGCCGTCGGCGACCCGGCGGAGCAGGGCGTCGATGCGCCAGTCGGTGGCCGGTATCGGCTGCACCAACACCACGAGCTCGCCGGGCTCGACGGGACGGTCGGGTGCCATCGGCCGCGCCAGCCGCACGATGCGCTCGACGTCGCCCGCCAGCACTCCCACCGACTCGCGCCACTCCGGCAGCGCGAGCAGCCGGCGCACTCTGATGCTCATCGCCGCACCTCCAGCAGGATCGGGTCGCAGTCGATGCCGAAGGCGCGCGGCTCCAGCACCGGCAGGCGCCGCGGATCGGTCCAGAACTCCGCGGCGGGCAGCTGCAGGACGGTGACCTCGACGCCTTGGCGGACGACGTCGCAGGGGATCGGCACACCGGTGCGGCGATCGAGCACCGCGAGAACGTCCGGTGTGGACGCCACCGGTTCGCCGTCGAGCATCGCGAACAGGTACTCGTTCTCCATCTCCAGCCGCAGCAGCGACCGGCTCCGGTGATCCAGGATCGTCGCGCTGCCGCGGGCGAACCCGGTCCGGCCGTGCTCGCCGGGGCCCGGCCGCCGCGACACCTCGACCACCCGGCCCAGCCCGACCACCCGCCCGCCGGTGGCCGCCGCCAGCTCCTCGGAGCCGGATCGTTCGCCCACCGAAAGTGCTTGCTCGCCAAGGGAAACCGCGGAACTCATGCTGCCGGGAATCGCGCAGGACGGCAGCTCGCGCGCGGAGATCGGGGCGAGCGCGAGAACAGCCCAGCCGCCGGAACCGGCGAGGAAGGCGCGCGCGGTGCGCTCCAGCTCGGCGGCGGTCGCCTCGGCGAGCACCAGCACCTGACCGCCGGGCTCGGCCAGCACCGCGGGCGTCAGCCCCTTGCCCGCGGCGGCCACCGAGAGCTGGTTCAGCCGGGGCACGCCGCGCCCCGACAGGTCGGCATCCACCACCGGCAGACCCAGCTGCCCGCCGACGACCAGCGGCAGGACCCCGTTGAGCCCGCCGACCTCGATCGAGACCAACGCGTCCGCGCGCCGGCCGGTCCACCGCTCGATCGCGGCGATGGCCGCGCCGAACTCCGCCCCGCTGGGCAGCTTCTCGGCGAACACGGCGGTCGCGCCGACCACTCCGACCGGCACCACCTGCGCATCGGCGCCGAGCTCGCCGACCGGGGTGAGCGCCACCCGGTGACCGGCGGCGAGCCGGTTGCGCAGCAGCGCGGCGCCGGTGACGGTGTCGCCGCCACCGCCGGAACCGAGCAGCGAAACGCCCCGCTCCAGCGCGGGCACGTCCGGCAGACCGATGCGCATGCCCCACAGCCTGCCCCACCAGCGGAGACCGAGCCCGGGTGGGCGCATCGCCGGGTCACCGGTGGTGGGGGGGGGGGGGGGGGGGGGGGGGGGGAGGAAAAAAGGGGGGGGGGGGGGGGGGGGGGGGGGGGGGGGGGGAAGGGGGGGGGTGGGGTCGGGGGGGTTTTTTTTCTTTTGTGTAGGATGCGA